>CABMIU010000031.1 GCA_902386385.1 uncultured archaeon | reverse complement strand
CTTGCTGCAGCAAGCGCTTTATTTTTCTGATGATTTTACACTCTCTCATAGGGAACACCTCGTACGTGTTTCCCCCACCCTATGGGTGGATACCCAACCACCTATAAAGACATTTTCAATGGAGCCTGCGATTACCGTTGATTTAATGGATGACGTGGACAATTTAAAATCAATATCACTCAACTCAGAAGAAGAAAGGCTTGCAAAGCAAATTGGAGGCCCTAATTTGGTAAACATAGCTCATTCGACATATGACTTGTCAATGCAGATTCCACTAACTATGCAACGAGTAACAACCGACCCGGCAATGCATACATTTTCAAGAAGTTTAAGCAGGGCACACCAAATAATATTAGCAATATCTAAAATTTTTTAATCACAATTGAGACTTTTTAAACAAAAGTCACCTCAGAACTTTTTAAACAAGCCCTTACGCCATGGCTAAATTTAATAATCGCGACATGCATTATTAGCGATGTCAGGGCCAAAGCGTTCGCGGTATCCAAATAATTACGTTTAAAGGAAAGAATTAAGCCTAAATCCTTACGTTTAAGCGTAAGCTTTAAGAAACCTTTGCCGCACCACCCTTGAATATGGACGCGGAAACGGTCAAACGGGCGATAGTAAAGTTCGAGGAATCAATCCCGAAAGAAACATTCGAGAGAGAAATGCGCATCCCGGAAATGCCGTTTGACAAGGCGGTTGCCATAGTAGGCCCAAGAAGGGCAGGAAAAACATACTACTTATACAATACCTACAAAAAGCAGGCTGGCAGAAAACCGATATTCATAAATTTTGAGGACAACCTGATCAAGGGAATCGGGGATAAAGAGCTTAATATTATACCACAGGCTTCGACGGAGCTGTTCGAGGCCAAGGATTTTTCGTTCTTCCTTGATGAGATACAAATTGTTGAAGGCTGGGAAAGCTTCGCAATATCCCTCCTCAACAGCCACCACAAGGTTTACGCAACGGGCTCTAATTCGAGAACCCTGAGCAAAGACATTGCCACGGCGCTAAGGGGCAAGGCGCTTCCGTTCCTCCTGCTGCCCTTGTCGTTTACGGAGTTCCTGAAAATGAAAAGCTTTGAACTCGACAAAAGAATGCAGTATTCCGGCAGATTACCCAGCCTGAAAAGGCTGTTCCAGGAGTACCTCATTCATGGCGGTTTCCCTGAAATAGCCCTCGCAAAAGAACTTGAACTGAAAAACAGGCTGGCTAACAATTATTTTGACACGATAATATACAAAGACACAATAGAAAGGAACAAAATAACGAACGCCAAGCTGGCCACAAACACGGCAAAATACCTCCTTAACCTCTACGCCAACACTTTTTCAATAGCGGCCTACGAAAACTACCTTAAATCGAACAAAACGCCATACAGCCTCGAAGACATCTACACAATCCTCGGGACCCTCAAGGACATATATTTCATAAGCTATGTAAAACAATACTCAAAATCCTACAAGAAAAGCGAATTCTCGAAGGCTAAGATATACCTCTTCGACACCGCATACATCACATTCCTCGCAAGTGAAACAACTGACATGGGGCGAATCCTTGAAAACCTTGTCTTTATAGAACTTTTCAGGAGACAGAACACGCTGGAAAACACAGGGATATATTACCACCAAACAAAAAATGGCAAGGAATGCGACTTCATAATCAAAAACAATTCAAAAATAACGCACGCAATACAGGTCTGCTATAGGCTAACCCAAAAAAACAGGGAAAGGGAAATCCATGCCCTATCCGAAACAATGAAAGAGCTGGGCATAAAGCAAGGAATAATTCTCACACACGACCAGGAAGAAAAAACACAAAAAACAGGGATAAGCATCAAACCAGTGTGGAAATGGCTATTGGAAACATAGTGGCTAACTCAGAACTTTTTAAACGTACCCCGCATATGGCTAAATTTAATAATCAAGGCGCAGTATTATTAGCGATGCCAGAAGGGGATAGCGGGCAAGGCCGTTGGGGCTATGATGGCAACAGCGGCGATGATGAAAGCCCTGAAAGCAGCACTCAGGGCAACAACAGCCCTTCCGGTGCGCTGCCCGGCCCAGGAAGCAACGTCCAGAAAGCCGCATTGGTTTCGCTTTTGCTGATTCTCGTGCTCTCGGGCATTTATGTGATGCTCTCAGGGCCGCCGCAGGAAAACGCCATTGAAGTGAGTGTCAAGAACCCGGCTGGCGTTGCAATAAAGGGCGCGCTTGTCACGGTTTCATTTTCCGGAAATGCCGGTCCGCAAAATGCTGAGCCGCTCTCGCTTGAAACCGGGGATGACGGCCTCGTGGTTTTCAGGGCAAGGAACGGGGCGGATTTTGAAATCACCGTTTCAAAACAGGGCTATGCGGATGAAAACAGGAGTGGCACCGCGGGAAGCGAACAGGGAACCATCGAATTCAACCTGGCGCTTGCCGCCCCAAGCGGGCCGGCCGAGATTGTTATTTCCTTTGCAGGCCCGGATGGCAGGAAAATAACGGAACAGGAAGTGGTTGCAAGCCTGAAATGCACTGGCAACGCGAAATTCGGGCAGGACGAGTATAAAGCCCGGGACGGAGAACTAAGGGTGCAAGTGCCGGAAGGTTGCGGCAAGGTTTCAATAACCGCAACAACTGCGGGGATGAAGGCTGCATCGAGCGTGCTTTTCGCCAGCGAATCCATTGTCAAGTTTGATGGAATCCAGAGGCAAAAGGGCAAGATACAGTTCGATGTAAGGGATTCCGTAACAGGGGAGTTCATTGACGGCATTGCAATAACGATAAAGGGCCAGCTCGGGGGCACTGTAGCTACGCAGGAAACTTCCTTTGGCGAGGCCTCCTTTGTGCTGGAGGCAGGGGATTACACAGCAGTGCTCTCGGACAGGAAGAACAGATATGCATCCGTAAGCAAACAAATAGAGGTTAATGCAGGCGAGCTTCAGGATAAAATAAGCGCAAGGCTAAGCAGGGATATAATGCTTAATGCAAAGTTCCTTGTTTCAGGAAAAGGCTCGGGGCCATTGAATGGCGCATTGGTTTCGCTTTTCAGGGAAACCTCATTGCCGGACCGGCAGGGCCAGCCGGAGCCGCAGGGAGAAATGCTTACAGGCAGTGACGGCAACGCCGCCTGTTTGCAGGATCATGGACAATTCCAGGTATAAATATGAACAGGAAAAAAAGGAAAAAGAAGCCCGAAAGAAACAAAAAGTGATACACTTAAAAGAAATAAGGATGGGCCCG
>CABMIU010000030.1 GCA_902386385.1 uncultured archaeon | reverse complement strand
GGCTAAAAGTTGCCTTCGCGGCTTGATGGATACGGATGGCAGCGTTTGCAAGCGCGGCAATCAAATGTGTCTTGCGTTCACTTCCCATAGCCCGCCGCTTTTGGACCAGGTTTATGAATTTGGGGCGAAACACGGATATTTCTCCTATAAGGGGGGTGGTCAAACAGGTTCCAACTCTTGGGGTAGAATAATGAAATACTTTTCTGAAGTAGGCAGTTCCAATATGAGGCACATTATCCGCTTTGAGGAGCGGAGGAAGAACAAAAAATTCCTTTACCAAAAAGAAACATTAAAATACTTTCCCGAGTACGAACATCTTACACTAGCACATTTTGGGCCCGTGGTCTAGTGGTTAGAGGACTCAGGCTGATTAATACTTGGTTCTCCCATAAATGACGTAACCTTGACATGGTTAAAATCGCAGGTTCGATTCCTGCCGGGCCCATTTTTTTCTTATCAATTATTTTTTATGACCCCCATCCTTTCCTGACCATGTCCTTAAATTGTTGTCCTGTCCTTGACCTGAAAGGTGCTGAACCAAAGATGTCAGAAAGGTCTGCCGCTTTTGGCTTGAATTTCTTTTTCATGCGATTCATAAAAATTGCCCCTTGACTTGGCTTAAACTTTTCTTTGGTTTCACTTCCCCTTCGTCTCCGCGCAGCTCGGCCCTTTTTTGCCCCGTGTTTTCAATTTTCCAGTTGGCTTCCCCGCGTCCAGCAGTTTCTCCAGCTGCCTGCACGTTCCGCACAGGGGTTGGTTGGATGGTTCTCCGCAGCTTTTGCATTCCCTTATTTTGCCGCCAAATTCTTTTTCATGCGACACGAAGAGCGGCTTCATTTTCCTGTAAGTTCCCAATACCCCGTATTTCGTCCCGGGAAATTCTTCCTCCATTTCGTTGAGCATTTTCCGGTAGTAGTTGCGCTTCGCCATCCATGAGTAGGGGCAGCAGGTTCCGCTGTAATGTTCAATCCCCTCGAACGCGCAGTAAGCGATGATGTCCTTTTCCGGTGTTTCATAAAGCGGCTTTATGCGCGGCACCATCCATTTCTTCTTTTCGCCGGTGCTTGGCCCCAGCCTTGAAAGCCTTGCGGGGTCGGAGCCGAATAAGCTCATCACAATGCTCTGCACCTCATCATCCAAATTGTGCCCTGTCGCCAGTTTGTCCGCCCCACGCTCAAGGGATTTTTCGTTCAGGAATTTCCTGCGGAAAACCCCGCAGAAGGAGCAGGTGCCGCCGAGCGAAGGGTGGTCCTTGATTTTTTCCATGACTTTTCCCATGTCGATTTTGCCATGCCCGGCATTTAGTTCATTTTCGAATTTCACGATGTGAAAAGGAATTTTGTTCGCGGTGCAGTATTTCACCGCGATTTTAATTGCTTTTTCGCGGTAGCCCTTTATGCCCTCGTCAACCATTATCGCCTCGATTTTGTTGAGGCCTGTTTTGCCGTAGAATTTGTTCAAAAGGTGAAGCGTTGCCATTGAGTCCTTGCCGCCTGAAACCCCGACGCAGATTTTCTCGCCGTATTTTATGAGCTTGTTGTGCTGCACGGTATATTTGAACCGCCTTTCGAAGAAGCGGACGAAATGCTCTTTGCAGAAATTGTGCGGGCCGTAGGGCAGGGAAATTTTGGCTTCCGCGTTGCAGCGCTCGCATTTCGCATTGTCGCCTTTTTGCATTAAAGCAACTGCCCTGAAAAAGCCTTTAAGCCTTGGCTGTATTGGCTTTGCCTTGGCTGAATTCCTTTGGCCTTGCTGCAGGGCATTCATTGGCTTGCAAGGGGAATCGTTAACCTTTATATTCCTTCCCCAAGGGAATTAATTGATTTGGCTTGAGGCATTTGCCATTTGTATTTTTTTGACATTTATTGGGATATTATTATGTCTTTTGCAAAGAATGTTTCAGAGACCTTCCAGATGGAAGCTCAGGGCGAGAAGACAAAGGACTATGATTATTCCCTGCTCTACAGGCAGCGCGTGATGGGCCAGAGGAAGGCTGGCGGCGCCGTGATGAGGCTCGATAAGCCCTCGAACATTGCCCGCGCTCGCTCCTTGGGCTACAAGGCGAAGCAGGGCATTTTTGTCTGCCTTGTCAGGGTTGCCCGCGGCTCCGGGCTGCACAGGAGGCCCTCTGGCGGGAGAAGGCCTAAAATGATGGGTGTCCTGAAGCTCACCCGCAGGATTTCAAAGAAGAGCATTGCGGAGAAAAAAGCCGGCAAGAAGTTTCCCAACTGCGAGGTCCTGAACAGCTACTGGTCAGGCGAGGACGGCAGGCACTATTATTTTGAGGTCATAATGGTTGACACGAGCAGCCCATCTGTAATGGCGGACCCGGGCCTCAATTGGATTTGCTCCCCGAAGAACAGGGGCAGGGCCGAGCGCGGGCTGACCTCGGCAGGAAAGAAGAGCAGGGGCCTGAAGAGGGGCAGGGGCCATGAGAAGAATTTCCCTAGCCAGAGGGCGCATCACAGAAAGGCGAAGTGAACGCCCTATATATTGGCAGGTCCTCTGGCCTGAAGCCAAGGAAACCAATTTTAACCACAACGCAGCCTGTTCTTGTAATGCTGAACCTTGTCCAGTCCATTGATGCTTCCAGAATCTCTTTCCTGTCAGTGCAGCTGAGCGAAAGCAAGGTGATTGTTGCCGGCGACTTTTCTCAGGAGGGCCTTTCAAAGTTCACTGCCGAAAAGGCCTCGGTTTCTTCCTCGAAAGCCGGCGTTGATTTCTTTTCCTGCAAAATCCTGGCGAAAAAGGACAGCGCCGAGCTGCAGCGCTTCCTCAAATCGTGCGATTTCATCGCTGTCCGCGGCTCTTCCCCTGAAATGTGCTCATGGGCCGCGAACTCGAAGGGGGTCGACCTGCTCCTGCAACCATTCAGCCCAGAGAAATGCTTCCTCGATGTGCAGACCGCAAATGTGCTGAGGGACAGCAATGTTTTCGTTTGCATACTCTTCAGCGATTTCCTGGAGTGCGATGGCTTCAGGCTGGGGCAACTCCTCAAGAATGCCGCGATATGCCTCAGGCTCTGCGAAAATGCAGGCACAGGGGTTTTGCTCGTGAGCGGTGCAAAGAATGAAAGCCAGCTGCGCGCCTCCAAGGACATGTACTCTTTCGGCGCAATGCTCGGCATGAAGAAGGAAGCAGCGCTCAGGGCTGTGCGCGAGAACCCTGAATTGTTCCTCAAGAGGCTGAAGAAATGAATTCAATCAAAATTCCATCTTTGGGTGAGTGCGAAGCCCTGTTACTGGAACATAATGTCCCTGAAAATGTCCTCGCCCATTCAGAGGCGGTCCGCAAGGTAGCGGATTTTTTGGCAAGGCACATGAAGGGCAACGGGGTCAATGTTGATTTGGATTTGGTTGATGCTGCCGCGAGGGTGCATGATTTGATGAAGATTGAATGTTTGGGCCAGGACCACATGCACGGCATTGAGGCAAAGCGCGTGCTCGCTGAAAAAGGCTACCCTGAATTCGGGGAAATCCTGAAGCAGCACGGCCTTGATGAGGTCCTGAAATTCGGCAAGGGAACTCCGTTCGAGGCAAAGATTTTGTGGTACGCTGACAAGCGCGTGAACCATGACAAGATTGTTTCGCTGAATGAAAGGTTCGCATACCTGAAGGAAAGGTACGGCTCGAAATCCGAGGCGAAGCTGAAGGAGATACTTTCAACCGAGAAGCCAGCTTTTGCGCTGGAGAAGGAACTGCTGAAGATGGCGAAAGTGAATGAAGATTTGAAAGGGCTGTAGTGATTTGAAATGTCATTCTCTTTTTTGTTCCCCCTTTAGGGTTTCGCCAGCATTTTTCTGCGTGAGCGGTTCTCTTTCCTGTTCCCCTTCAGGGTTTCGCCAACCTTTTTATTTCTCTTTTCAAGAGAAAGGAAAAGGTTGTTTCACAGCCCCAAGCTCGTCTTCAGCGCCTCGTCGACTTTTTTCATTGTTGCGGGTTTGAGCATGCCAATTGCTTTGATGACCCTGTCTTTTGCTGAAATTGTCCTTATCTGGTTGCATAGCGCGGTGCTTGTTTCCTTCAGGCCTGACTCGGAAGGCTCGACTATCACGACCGTAGGATAATCCTTCTCAGGGATTGTTGAAGTGAAAGGCACGACAATTGTTGTCGAGCTGTACTCGTTTGCAATGTCGTTCTGCACTATAAGGCAGGGTCGTATCCTGCCTTGCTCGGAGCCCTTTACGGGCTCCAAGTTCACAAGCACTATTTCGCCGCGCCTAATGTTCATCCAAAAACCTGTCCGCTTCCGAGCCTGCAAATTTCCAGTCGTCGTCCGTTTTCCTGTTGAGGCTGTCGTACTTGATGTAAAACTCTTTCATCAGCCCTTCCTTGGCTTTTTTGGCAATCGCCTTCTCGATAATTATCCTGTTGTCCTCAATCATAACAACTACCCTGTCCTTTGCTTTTATGCCGTTGATTTCCCTGATTGTTTTCGGCAGCGTTATCTGGCCGCGCTCCCCGACCTTGCAAATTGTTTCGTACAAAAAACCGCCAATGTATTTTACATACTTATTCATATTTAATGCATACTTAGGGCTTCTTGCCTCTGCTTTGTTCAACCTCAAAAAACCACTAACCATTTATTACGTCAATAAACGAAATATTTGTATTTGTTTGCCTGGCTAAAGGCGGTGTGTTGGTTTGAATCGCTTTAAAGAAAGTTCGCGTTCCATTGTTGTGGTTTTATGCCCCCGCAAAAAAAATCCCTGAACCCAATCCCTTCCTCGCTGCGCGGGAAGAAGAGGTACGTTAAATTCAGGTTCATCTGCTCCAAGCCTCTCGCGGAGCGGGATGCATGGCAATCCATCCTGCGTGCCTTCGGGGGCCTTTTCGGCTCGCAGGGCATGGCTGAGCAGAGGCTCTGGCTCATAAAGTGGTTTCCCGAAAAGAACGAGGGCATCCTGAGGTGCTCGCTCCAGCAGGAAGAGAACGTGAAGGCTGGAATCCTGTTCGTGCAGAAGGTTGGCCCAGAAACTGTTGTCCCGCTTATTCTGAAGGTTTCCGGCTCGGTGAAGAAGCTGAAGCAATAATTTTGGGCAATTCAACTTTGGCTGTTTTTTGCACTCCTGCCATCATCTGGGCATTTTTCTTTGCCAGAATATTGCGGGATTTGCAGCGGCAGGTTTTTCAGTGGTGCGCGGCCTTTCCCCATGTTCCCGCCTTTTTGCGTGCGCTGAATAAAACCGTGGTACCTGGCTTTTGGGATGGTCGTTTATTTCCCAGAGTATTCTCCTGCCCCACTTTCTTAGCCTTTTTTTGAACTCGATTTTGGCATTGGAATTTTCAGGCATTTTTTCATATTCATGTGGCAGGATCATGAACGGCGCTGAAATAACCTTCACAGGCGGGATGCCCTGGGCGAGTTCAAAGAAATTCCTGACCATCCTGTCAGGCATTATTATTAACTCTTTGCCCTCCAGCGCTCCAGGCTTAACAACTTTCATTACCTCCATATTCACGGTTTCAAACCTTTTGCCGATTCCGGCCATGCTTGTGAATTTGTCAAACGCATCATGCATCATTTGGCTCCTGCCAATCCCAGAGGCACAGATAAAAATGAGTTTCTGCCTTTTTGGCTGTTTTGTCATATCACAATAATTTAGTAAGGTGAATTTAATGTTAGCGGCCCAAATGTTAGCTGGCCGATGCCGCCGAAATGAGCTTTTTTCACCATTTTTAGGGCATTTTTGCCTCCGCGGGGTGTGCTTTATATTACTTACTGATTAAGAAATAGCTACATTCGGACACGGAGAGGCGGTTTTTTTGTATCCAAGTTCTCAGCCCGCGAACTATGACCGCGCGGCAACGATGTTTTCGCCTGATGGCAGGCTCTATCAGGTCGAATATGCATCGAAAATAGTCGCGCAGGGAACCCTGGGCGCAGCGTGCAAGTACGGCGATGGCATACTTTTCGCAGCTGACAAGAAAATAAACAGCAGGCTGCTCCTGCCCGAATCCGTTGAGAAGATTTTCCTTATCGATGACCACATTTCAGCTGTCTCGGCAGGCCTTGTCGGGGACGCGAGGCGCCTTGTGCAGGTAGCGAGGCAGAAATCCCAGGAAAACCGTGTCCTTTACGAGGAACCGATACAGATTGAGACTCTTGTAAAGGAGATTTCGAACATAAAGCAGGTTTTCACGCAGTACGGGGGAATGAGGCCTTTCGGCATTTCATTCATAATCGGCGGCATTGACAATTCGGGGAAGAGGCTTTTCGAAACCGAGCCTTCAGGCGCGCTCGCGGAATACCATGCGATTGCGATTGGCAAGAACAGGGCGAAGGCGATGGAGCTTTTCGAGAAGGAGTGGAAGGAAACGCTTTCAAAAGAGGGCGCGGTAAAGCTCCTGCTCAAGGCCCTTGAGTTCGGCCTCGAAGAGAAGGAGAAGCTCGACCTCAAGAGGCTGCAGTTCGTGTACATTGATTCCAGCCAGAAGTTCAGGCCTGTTTCGCAGGATGAGCTTAAGGCGATTTCGGGGAAAAATTAGACAGGCAGGATTTGGGCGCACAACATTCGGCCAATGAATTAACCGGCCGTGATTGGCGCCCCATTGAATCAAAGCAGCCGGTTTTCGTGGTTGCAGTTTTATTTTTGAAAAAGTGAATTCTGGATGGTTCGCACTGAGAACGCGGTAATAGCCCGCTTTGAGAAGATGGGCGAGAAGTTCGAGATACTTGTCGACCCTGACCTGGCAATGGATTTCAGGCACGGAAAGCCTGTTGATTTCGACGACCTCATCGCGATAGACAGCGTTTTCAAGGACGCGAACAAGGGCGAGGTCAAGCAGGAGGATGGTCTGCGCAAGGTATTCGGCACAACGGAGTTTCCCGCGATTGCGAAAAAAATTCTCCTAGAGGGGGAAGTGCAGCTTACCACGCAGCAGAGGAGGGACATCGCGGAGAGGAAGAGGAGGGAGCTTGTTTCATTCATTTCCCGCAATGCGATGAACCCGCAGACGAATGCGCCGCACCCGGAGCAGAGGATTGAAACTGCATTGAGCGAGATGAGGTTCAGCATTGACATTAACAAGCCTATACAGGAGCAGATACAGGAAGCACTGAAGGGCCTGAAGAGGCTCCTGCCGATTTCGATGGAGAAGCTCAGGCTCGCCATAAGGATTCCGGCGCAGTTTTCCGGGAAATCATCGCCCGTGCTGCACAAGTATGGCGTGCAGAAGGAAGAGTGGCAGAATGACGGTTCCCTTATTGCGATGCTCGAGGTGCCTGCAGGAGTGAAGCAGGACCTCCTTAACGACCTGAACCACATAACTCATGGAGAGGTCGAGGTCAAGATTCTTGAGGGCAAGCTCTGAAATTCAAAGCACGGATTTTTTTTGGAAAAGGAGAGTGGATTCATGTCGAAGAGGATAGTGGTTCCGGGCGAGCTCGTGACCGAGGAGCGCAAGAAGCTCGGGTCGCATGTGTTCGTGAGGGAAGGGAAGATATATTCCGAGTGCATCGGCCTTGTCAATGACGAGTCTGATTTCGCCTCGGTCGTGCCCCTCGAGGGCAGGTACACGCCGCAGGTCGGCGACATAGTGATAGGCATAATCGTCGGGGAGAAATTCTCGATGTATTCGGTGGACATAAACTCGTTCTACGAGGCGATGATAATGAAGAGGGATTTGCGCGAGGTCCTCAAGCCCGGCACGATTGTTTCCGCGAAAATAAGCAAGGTCAACGAGCTCAATGAGGTCGAGCTTGTCCAGCCGCGCATGTTCTTCGGGGGAGAGATAATCGAGATATCCGCGGTGAAGATACCGCGCGTAATCGGGCGGGAAGGCTCGATGCTGAATGCGCTCAAGGATGGCACTGGTTCAAACCTTATTGTGGGCAAGAACGGCAGGATTTGGGCAAAGGGTGGGGACACAATGCTCTTCAAGAAGGCGATAGCGAAAATAAGCAGGGAAGCCCACTTGGACAACCTGACAAACAGCGTTTCGGAGTTCCTCGCAAAGAGCAACCCGAACGCGCAGATGAGGAACACGGCAATGCAGGAAGGTGAGGAATGATGGCTAAGTCGAAGGAATCAGCGGTCACTTATGTTGACTCGAAGGGAAAGAGGCTTGACGGAAGGAAAATAGACGAACTCAGGCCGATAAAGATACAGGCAGGGGTAATAGCGAGGGCGGATGGCTCCGCGTATCTGGAGTGGGGCCAGAACAAGGTTTTCGCGGCTGTTTACGGGCCGAGGGAATGCCTGCCGAAGCACACTTCATCGCCTTACAAGGCGGTTGTGAAGTTCGAGTACAGGATGGCTACATTTTCCGTGCCGGACAGGAAAAATCCCAAGCCCGGAAGGCGCGAAATCGAAATATCCAAGGTGTGCGGCGAGGCTCTCGAAAGGGCGATTTTCGTGGAAAGGTTCCCGAACACCCAGATTAACATCACTGTTGAAGTGGTTGACAGCAACGCAGGCACTAGGATTGCATCGCTCACGGCTGCGGCGGTTGCGCTAGCGGATGCTGGCATACCGATGCGTGACCTCGTTACAGGGGTAAGTGTCGGCAAGGCTGGCGGAAAAATAATCCTCGACCTGAGCAAGGACGAGGAGGACGCGCCTGACGCGGTTGACATACCTGTCGCGATGCTGCCCAACTCAAAGGAGATTGTGCTGCTCCAGCTTGACGGAGTCCTTTCAAGGAAGGAGTGGGATGAAGCATACAAGCTGGTCGAGGCATCGATTGCAAAGGTTTATGAGCTCCAGAAGGAAGCCCTCAAGGCGAAGTACGCGAACAGCGCGAGGGAAGAGGGCGAAAAGGAGAAGGTGCCGAAAGAGCAGAAGCCTTCAAAGGAAGGGGCTGATGTGAAGCCTGATGAAAAGGAGAAGCCAAGGGGAAAGGGGGTGGCTGAATGAGCACGGAGCTTTGGGACCTCAGGGTTGACAGGATTGTTGCGGAAATCAAGGAAGGCAGGAGGCCTGACGCGAGGAAAAT
>CABMIU010000029.1 GCA_902386385.1 uncultured archaeon | reverse complement strand
TTTGCGCTTGCTGCAGCAAGCGCTTTATTTTTCTGATGATTTTACACTCTCTCATAGGGAACACCTCGTACGTGTTTCCCCCACCCTATGGGTGGATACCCAACCACCTATAAAGACATTTTCAATGAAGCCATCGGCAATGTTATTGCAACCGGATTATGGGAATGGTGTGACTTAGGGGAATGCAACCCTACTTTTGCCATTAATGCAAAGAGATTATTATTTGGAATTTCGTTTGCCGGCGTTATTGCCATCATCGCAGTCTTTTTCCTGATTGCAAAGAAAAGAGAAATGGAATGGAAAAAACTCGATAACGAGGTTAGAAAATTTTTCAAATCTGGCGAAGAATGGGGTGAAGAAGGAAATCTAATGAAAAAAGAAAACTGATTGTGAATAACTAAATATAAAAGAACAATGG
The DNA here is from genome assembly GCA_902386385.1 of uncultured archaeon. Classification (GTDB taxonomy): domain Archaea; phylum Iainarchaeota; class Iainarchaeia; order Iainarchaeales; family Iainarchaeaceae; genus CABMIU01. Next base: position 5,137 of record CABMIU010000029.1, on the reverse strand, counting down.
AGTTTAAGGTTAGTAGAAAGACAGATTGAGCACAGCGTAAAACTTTTGTTAATAGTCCCTCTCCCAGCTTACCAACAAAAGGCGACAAAATGGGCAGTTTGGAGCGTCTGAAAAACCAAGGCATAAAAATAGAAGACCTCATTATGCCATTAATTATAGTTTTTGGAATCACCGTAGCAGGCCTTGGATTAATTTCTTATTTTTTAAAAATAACACACCCACAATATTTTGCCAATGCGATTTCAATAATGGCGATTGGTTTTTCTTTTATTGCCTTAGGATTGCCTTATTTTGAAAAACTTGTAGCAAAATTTTCAGCCAATTCAACCGAATCTTATAATAAACTCTCTGAGAAACTTGAAGAGATAAACATTAACATAAAGGCGCTCGAAAAGAAAGCGGATAAATTCGGGAAAAAGAAACGCAGGCCAAAAAAATGATTTTTCACATAAAGATGTTCCAATAATTCTCGGTTAATTCCTGCGCCACCAATTTAACCAGAGGCAAATATTGTTTAGGTTCTGCAGCATCAAGGAAGAATGAGTCCACCCTGCTTAATGCATCCAAGTAATCCGCCCTGATTTTTTTCCTTATTATCACTGGCGGGTAACCATTTTTCATCAAAATGAAGTTCAGGAGCATCCTTCCGGTTCTTCCATTCCCGTCCATGAAAGGATGGATTTTCTCGAATTTATGGTGGAATATTGCAGCCAAAACAAAAGGGTGCAACTTTCTGCGGTTCCCATTGAACCATTTCAGGAGCAAATCCATGTCGAGTTTAACCAAATGCCCTGGAGTTGACTTGAACCTGGAACGGGTGACAATAATGTCCCTTGTTCGGTAGGCTTTTCGGGAGTCGATGTTTTCAAGCAGGCAGTCATGCATTGATTCAATGAATTCGTGGCTTAATTCTTTGGTGAAATCAAGGGAATTGAAAACCTTTTCCGTGTTTTGCAGGTCATAAATTTCCCTAAGGGTTTTACCTTTCGGGGTCAGCCCTTCCTCCAACAAATCCCTGGCTTCCGTTAGGCTAATTGTATTGCCTTCAATTGAGGCTGTGTTTAAGGCAAAATTCACCAAAAAATTCTGGAAAATTTCTTTTTTTGTCTCTGGATCTTGCTTTCCAAAAAATTTAGAGTAGTGCAGCCTGCAAGCTTCAACTTCTGCAAGCTTTTCCCCTAAGAAAGGGTCTGCCTTGAGTTTCATGTTTTGGGCTTCTTCGAGGAAGTGGTTCGATTCCACAAACAGGCCAATGTTCCGGTAAGCTTTGTCAATTTTTTCCTTGTATTTCGGAAGTTTGGAGAGTGATTCCTTGGCTTCAGCAATAGAGTTGCCAAGATAAGCGATGTCCTTGACCGAGACTTTTTCCCCTTTCCTTGAGGAGGCACGCAGATAATAATAGGACTTTCCGCCAACCATTTTTTTGTATATGTAGACCATAGCAGGAAGTTCCGGCGACCAATTTAAAAACTTACCCTCTACAATCGATTTATGCAAAGTAGAGGGCAATAGAACCTATCGAACCATCTAGCCACGGCAAGACAGAAAAAGATTAAGTCAAATTTTATTCCGAGGTAACACTCTCCAACCCTCTGTTTTCGTCTTAATCGGCTATTTTTTCTTTCTGCCCTCTTCGCTCCTCACTCCGACCCATATCCCGTCAGGGTCTTTCACGAAGCCCATTGCCATGCCGGGGCGCTCGAAGAGCTTTGTCGCGGCTTTCGCGCCGTTCTTAACAAGGCGGTCATATTCTTTCCTTGCATCATCCACATCGAACACCAAGTGGTCCATCTCCGAGCCTTTCTTGTAGGGCTCGTACCACTCGCATTCCTTCGAGTACCACATTATGCGCAGGCGCTGCCCGGTGTCTTTGCTGAGCAGATTGACGATTTTTTCGCCGGGAACAGGACTCCACCTCTCAACGACTTTCATCCCCATCCTTTTGGTGTAGAAGTCCACTGATTTTTTCAGGTCTCTTGCCCTTATGCTGGTGTAAAACAACCCCATACAACCACCTTCAATAAACCTGCGAAGAGCCGATTTATTTATTTTATGGGTCGTTAATGGCAATTGTATTTCCCTTTGCCGACACTGTGCGGGAGAGCGTTGAAGCCGCTACAGCAGCCAGGGCTGCAAATGCGGCACCTGCAAGGAACGCTGAATGATAGCCGCCATTGAGGGCTGCGGCCTGCCCCAGCCCTGACGCAAGCAGGGCGCCAGTGCTTGCTGCGGCAAGGCTAGCGAGGACAGCAAGTCCAAGCGCTCCACCCATCATGAAGGAAGTATTGACAATACCGGATGCAAGGCCTGATTCGGCCGGTTCAACATCGCTCATGGCCGCAAGGAGGACAGGGTTGAAAGCAATGCCAGCCCCAAGACCGAGAAGGAGCATGCTTGGAAGGACATCAATTGCGAAATTCCCGTCCACGGGTGCACGTGAAAATAAAAGAAGCCCAAAAGCAGCCAGCAATAGCCCTAGGATTATCGGCGCCCTGATGCCGAAACGCATTACGAACATGGCAGAGAGGCCAAGCGAGAAAGCGGCCATTATGAGATTGGCAGGAAGGAACGCGAGGCCTACCTGGAGCGGGCTGTAGCCAAGAACAAGCTGAAGGTAAAGCGCGGAAAGGAAGAACCAAGCAAACATTGCTGCAGCCCAAAGGACTCCGACAAGGTTGGCAACTGCAACATTGCGCAGCCGGAAGAGCCTGAGAGGAACGAGCGGCTGCGTTGCCCCTGATTCTATCCGGAGAAAGAGCCCCAGCAATGCAACCGAAGCAGCCAGCAGCCCGACAGTCTGGGCGGACAGCCAGCCTGCAGAATTGCCATTCACAATGGCATAAACCACCAGCATGAGCGAGGCGGTGACAGACGCTGCACCGGCGATGTCAAGGCTTCCGGCAGCAACCTGACCCCGGTAAGACGGGAGCCTAAAAATGGAAAGTGCAAACACAAGTACGCCAATGGGGAGATTGACAAGGAAAACCCAATGCCAATTCAGCACATTTGTCAATATGCCGCCAAGCAAGACGCCAATGCTCCCTCCGCCTGCTGACACAAATCCGAATACCCCCATCGCCTTTGCGCGCTCCGAGGGCTCGGTGAACATGTTCATTGTCAGCGAAAGCGAGACTGCTGAGACGACCGCCCCGCCAAGCCCCTGAATGGCCCTGGCGGCTATGAGAACCCATTGAGAAGTCGCAAGGCCGCAGGCAAGCGATGCAATCGTGAAAAGAGTGATTCCTGCGAGAAAAAGCCTGCGGTAGCCAAAAAAGTCACCCAGCCTGCCGCCGAGAAGCAGGAAGCCGCCGAAAGTCAGGAGGTATGCATTAATCACCCATGCCAACGAATCCTCTGAAAACCCGAGGTCCGCCCGGATTGAAGGCAAAGCGACATTGACAATGGTCGTGTCGAGCACAATCATCAGGCTGCCGCAGCAAAGCAGCAGCAGGGCAAACCAGCGCTTTTGTTCATCAATGCCCTTTGCCATCGCAGAACCCCCAGAACAAACCAATTATATCAAACTTTCACAGGTCACTCATAATCTCCAACGGTAAATAAAGACAGGCACTTAAATGCATTTCAACTTTGGGTATCGTTAATTGGCCGGATGGCCGACAAATTTCGGCAATGGCCACAAATAAAAACATGAAAAACAGCCTTTTTCTCTCTCTTGCAAGCTTTTTCTTTCTCTTGAGAAGAGAAAGTAAAAAGCTCGAGCAAACCCTAAAGGGGAACAAGAAAGAGAACCGCTACGCATATGCTTTCGATTACTAAAAAAAGGTTCGGCCAGGCAAGCGGGGCACATGGCCGCAGAATTGCATTGGAACATCAAAATGAACCGGCAGCACGAAAGCAGAAAAATATTGAGCGGGCCAGCTTAAATGGCTGGCCGCTGCATCACTTCGCTTCGAGTTCCTTTATCCTTTCTGAAACCCCTTTGGATTCCTTGTCAAGGGCGCCCCTGTATTCCTTGAGCATTTCTATTTTCTCTTCCTTGGTCAGGAAGCTCCTTCCTTCGTACTCACCGCAATCGCATGAATACATACCAACTCCTCCTTCCGAAAAAGTATCGGATGTACGATATATCGGATTCAGCGCTTCTTTTAAAACTATCGGACGCCCAATACATAACGGCCGGGCAAAGGGGGATGTTCATGCATGATTGCTGCGATATGAGGGGGTTGCTTTCCTTCCTTGTTCTCTTCATCCTTTCGGAAAAGCGGATGCACGGGCAGGAAATCGCCGGCGAACTAGAAAGGCGGCGCGGGGGACGGCCTAGCCCCGGCACCATATACCCCGCACTTAAGGCCCTCAAGGAAGCGGGCCTTATTGCCGGAAAGGGGAAGGGCAACCAGATAACCTACAGCCTAACGCCTGCGGGGAAGAAGGTCCTCAAAGAGGCGAAAATAAGGTTCTGCAGGACATTCATCGGGATAACATAGCCGGGCGGCGAAGCATGGCAAAACATTGCAAAAGCAGGCAAAAACCAATGGCCGGGGTCCCGCAAGCGTTTATAAATTTTTGGCGGGAATATTAGAAGGAATTTTCTGTTTTTTTAACAGATTAATCATAAAGCAAACAAGCGGAAAAATAGGGAAATAAAGCGATAACGGGGGTTTTTGATGGCGAGCGAGAGTTTCCTTCTGGGTCTGGTATTGGGCATCAGTGTCCTAGGGTTGTTGATGGCAGTTTACCTGATAAGGTGGGTCCTGAAAAAGGACACTGGAAAGGAGGAAATGCGGAAAATATCTGATGCCATCAAGGAAGGCGCGGAAGCTTTCCTGAAAAGGCAATTCAAGACAATCATAATGATTGCGGCTCTCGTCGCCATAATGCTTTTTGTTGGCTACGGCTTTTTGAGGCAGCACCAGGCATTCGACCCGGTGAACTCCTCGATAGGGCTCGCGTTCTGGATTACTCTCTCGTTCCTGCTCGGCGCAGCGTGCTCCCTCATCGCGGGATATATCGGCATGTGGATTAGCATAAGGGCGAACATCCGCACAGCCGCGGGAACGCTCAAAGGCGTAAATGAAGCTTTGCAAATAGCACTCCGCGGAGGCGCGGTTTCAGGGCTGATGGTTGTCGCAATGAGCCTGCTGTGCGTCGGGGGACTGTATGCGCTCGTGAGGTTCAC
>CABMIU010000028.1 GCA_902386385.1 uncultured archaeon | reverse complement strand
TGAAGGGTCTTCAGAATGAATCTCGAACAGGGGCTGGCCCTTTTTTACCTTGTCACCCTGGTGCACTAGCAGCATAGCCCCTGCTTTCTGGTTTGCAGGCGCACCGGCGAACCTCGCAATCTTGTTCAGCAGCCCCACGTTGATAATGCTTATCTCGCCATCCTGGGGCGAAACCACTTTTGCCTTGTATTTCGCTTCCTTTATCTGCACCGAGGATAAAACCCTGCTGCCCTGCGCCCTTATTATTTCCTTCATCTTCGCGAGCGCCTTTCCGGATGACAGAATCTCGCGTGCCTTGTCCTTTCCCCTTCCCGCGGGCACGTCGCCTGCAAGTTCGAGCAGGGCGCCTGCAAGCTCTATTGACTTGTCCGCGAGGTTGTCTCTGACCTCACCCTCCAAAATCTGCATCGCATACTTTGCCTCCAATGCAGGGCCGAAAGCCTTCCCCATTGGTTCATAGCCGTTTGTGAGCAGCACTTCCACTTTCATTCCGAGTTTCCTCCCTACCTCTATAAAGCGCAGGGCCATCTGCTCCGCCTTGTCCTTTGTCTTTATTTTCGCGTAAGGGCCAACAGGCAAATCAATCACCAGGTATTTTGCCCCGACGCTCGCCTTCTTTGCCATCACGCTCGCAATCACCTGGCCTTCTGGGTCGAGCGAGAGTGGGTGTTCTATCTTTATTATCTTGTCATCCGCAGGTGCAAGCTCGACAGCTCCGCCCCATGCAATGCAGCCGCCGGTTTTTTCAACCACTTTTTTTATCTGCTCCAGGGAAAGCGAGACATTCGCCAGGACTTCCATTGAGTCAGCGGTTCCGGCGGAGGAGGTTATGGAGCGCGAGGAAGTTTTAGGCATGAGGTAGCCCGCGGCAGCCATTATCGGCACGACAATCATTGTGGCCCTGCCGTTCACGCCGCCGACAGAGTGCTTGTCTACGATAATCCCGCGTTTGAAGCTTATGGTTTTTCCGTTTGAAATAAGTGCTTTTGTCATTGCAACGGTTTCGTCAAGGTCGAAGCCGCGCATGTAAACCGAAGTGACAAAAGCTGTCGCCTCTATTTCAGAAAGCTTGTTGGAAGCAATGTCCTCCACGATTTCCGATATCTCGGCATCGCCGAGCTTTGTGCCGTCAAGTTTCTTCTTTATGAAATCAACGCTCCTTGGCCTCTTTGTCGGCCTTACAATTACGTCGCTGCCCCTCCTCAGGCCTAGCTCTTTGCTTATTTCCCTGAATATACCGACTTCGTTCTCGCCGACCATTGAATCCGTGACATCAACAACGACATTCATGCTCTTCCGGTTCTTCGGATTTTTCAGTTCAATCCTGTCAACCGGCAGGATATTCAACTCGCGGCTGTCCTTCTTGTTGAGGATTGCAATAGGCTTGCCCGCAGTGAGGTCAAGTATTTTCGCGTGCATTCTCTGGCAGTAGCTGCTGTTCCCGTTGCCGTGACCATTGGACTTATGCATGCAAATATTACGCTCCCCGGATTTTTAATTGGATGGGGTTGAACTACAGTGGTCGTAAAAAAATCAAAAAGTCATCCAAGCTGCGAGCACATTTCCTCGGCAGCCTTCTTCCGGTTCTTTGCTTCGTACAGCGCCCTTCCCACAATCGCGTGCCAATTCTCGCCAGCGGCTTTTCCCGAATCGGAGATGTTCCCGCCCTGAGAAACAAGGCCGGGCGAGTAAAGCACCGGCTTTATGCCCTTTGATTCGAAGAGCGCTTTGTACCTGCCGATTTTCTCCGGCTTGTTCCCGGGAACAACAAACCCGGTAACGCCGTTTTCAATCGCGATTTCGTACATCCTTTGGGGGGCGTCATCCAGGAGGAACCCGCCATCGGCTTTAAGGTAGCCATTGTGCGTCATCTCCCCGCCGACAATGACCCCGAGCCCTTCCTTCCGGCACGCCTTTATCCATTCCCTCTCGGTTTCAGGCCCGGCCTGCGGGAACAAAATTACAATGTCCACTCCGGCTTCCCTGCAAACCTTCGCGAACTTTTCCCCCGTAAATGGGACGTCAGTTCCGGCTTTTTGGTGGTCATAAATAATCGGCTTTTTCGTATGCTTCCTCGCGGCTTTCACAACCGCAGGCAACCCGTACTTCAGGCCCAATTCAAACCCGATTTTATAAGCTCCGATGCCATCCACCCCGTCAACTTCCTTCACGAGCTTCTCGAATTGTTTCAGGTCATCCATGTCGCACGCGGGGATGATGCTCCTCTTCAGTTCAATCGCTGCGGCCATCACTTTCCCTCCTGCCACTCCTTAGGGTTTTCGAAGTAGGATTTCGCGCTTTCATAAATCAACTGGTCGATTTTTTTGTGCCTGTTCAGGATTTCAAGGAGTTGCTTTGCAGTGAACACCGAGTGCAGGCGGTAGCCTTCCTTCAGCAGTTCTGCCCTGCCTCCCTGCTCCCTGTCAACGAGCACGAGTACGTCCTTCACCCTGAGGCCTTCCTTTTCGAGGGGCGCAATAGCCTCGAACTTGCTCGCCCCGGTCGTAATCAAATCATCAATGACAAGCGCGGTCTCGCCGGCCTTGTACCTTCCCTCCACCGATGCCCTTGTGCCGTAATCCTTCACTTCCTTGCGCGGGAAAACCATCCTCCATTTCCTCTCGAGGCTCACCGCGGTTGCAATCGCGATTGCCGCAAAGGGGATTCCGGCAATAACGTCAAATTCAAGCCCTTCTTCCTCGGCTTTTTCGCAAAGTGCCATGCCCACCATTTTGAGGGTTTCTGGGAATGAAATGAGGACGCGCAGGTCGATATAAATCGGGCTCTTTAGGCCTGACTTGAGCGTGAACAGCCCGAACTTGACCGCGCCGATTTCATGCAGCGCAATGGCGAGTCTGTCTTTCTCAGTTGTGCCCCGTGCTTCAGCCATACACCGCGCCCCCCACAAGTGTTTTCTCCACGAACCCTTTTAATTTCCAGCCGTTGAACGGGCTGTAGCCTGCCTTCGTGAAAAGCCTCGCGTTCTCGACAGTGAATTTCCTTTTCGGGTCCACAATGACGAGGTCAGCGTCAAAGCCTTCCCTTATGAACCCCTTTGAAGCCCACCCGAAAATTTCCGCTGGCCTTTCAGACGAGGCTTCCACAACCCTTTGCATCGCTATTTTGTTACGCAGGGCCGCATCAATCAGCAGCGGCAGCATTGTCTCAATGCCAGGGATTCCGGAAGGGGCTTCCCAGTAGCCTTTCTTCTTCTCTTCGAGAGTGTGCGGGGCGTGGTCGCTCGCGACCGAGTCAATGTCCCCTGCAATGAGCCCTTCCCAGAGAGCTTTCCTGTCTGCACTGGATTTTATCGAGGGGTTGCACTTCACCAGGTTCCCCATTTTCTTGTAAGCCTTGGAGTCAAGGAAGAGGTGATTCGGTGTTGCTTCGCATGTAATTGCCCTCCCAAACTGCCCTTTCTTTGCCTTCTTTATCAGCTCTAATCCTTTTTTGGAGGAAATGTGCGCAAAATGCAGCTTGTTCCCTATTTTTTCCTGCAGGCACACGAGCACCCTTATGGCGTTCGTTTCCGCGGCATCATTCCTTATCTTTGTATGCACAGCAGGCTCTTTCTCTGCCCTGAACTTTTCCTCGTTCTTTTTGATTTCTGCCTCGTCCTCGGCGTGCAACACCACAACAAGGTTTTTTTGCATTGCGAGCGTGAACAGCTTTTCGAGGCTTTCAGGGCTGTCCATCGCGTTGCTGTTCGTGCTTGCCCCATAATACACTTTCACCGCGCGAAGGCCCTGGCAGGCGCTGATTTCCTGCAAATTGCCTCCGTCAAAGCCCATGAAAAGGCTGAAATTAACCGCGGCGCTTTTTTTTGCGAGTGCAGTTTTCTCGCCAAAATCCTTCACTGTCAGGGTCGGCGGCCTTGTATTTGGCATGTCCATCACGGTTGTCGCGCCGCCGTGCAGGGCTGCGAGCGAGCCTGAAACCCAGTCCTCCTTGTACTCGAAGCCCGGGCAGCGGAAATGCACGTGGCAGTCAATTGCACCCGGCAATATTATCTTGCCCCTGCAGTCGATTTCCTTTTCCGCCCTGGTGCCGAATGGCGTTTCGGATATTTTTTCGATTTTTCCGTTTGAAATAAGTATGTTAGCGGCTTCCAGCCTGCCATTTATGAATGCCTTTCCGTTGTTCAGCGCGAGAGCCATAACCCCTTCCAACCCTGTTCAGCCCTGTCTCCACTCGTAATATTCCTTCAGGCCAACCTTCCTTCCGCTCTTTAAGTAAGCGCTATCGCCGAACTCTTCCATTTCCTCTAGTTCGCTGCCGTTGAATACCGGGCCGTCGCGGCACACTAGCCTGTCCCCGCATGCGCATTCCCCGCATATTCCAATGCCGCATTTCATGTAGCGCTCTAGCGAAGCCTCGAACCTTGTCCTGTACATGCGCGAGAGCTCAAGTGCCTTCAGCATCATCATTTCAGGGCCGCAGGCATAGATGCAATGGAATTTTTCCTTTCGCAGCAGCCTCTCCAGCACATGGACATTGAAACCCTTTTCCCCGCGGCTGCCGTCGTCAGTTGCCACGAGCACATCGCCGCATTTCTTCAGTTCCTTTTCGAAAATTATCCTTTCCTTTGTGCGACCGCCCAAAACGATTTTGATTTTGCATTTGTTTTCCTTCAGCTTCTGGCAGAGCTTCACAACAGAGGCTGTTCCAATCCCGCCAGCGACCACGATGGTTTTTTTTGCCTTTGCACAGTCAAATCCCTTTCCGTAAGGTCCCCGTATCCCAAACTTGTCCCCTGCCTTGAGCCCGAGCATCCTTTTCGTTGCCCCGCCTTTTGCCTCAATGTTCAGGCAGAACTTTTTCCCGTTAGGGATTAGCGCAATCGGCTTCTCGTCAACTCCGGGAAGCCAGACCATTGCGAACTGCCCCGGCCAGAAACACATTTCCTCCGCCATGAAAAATGTCCTGTTGCCGGGGAACTCCTCCCGCACTTTTTCGATTTCTACCATGCGCATCTTTGTTTTGGAGGGCCAGTTATTTTCTGTGCTGCTGCTAATGCAATCCCCGTCATGGCACGGCCCTTTGGCGTTTTTTGATTTTGAGGCCCCGTTACTTTTCATGCGCAATTCCCCTGAGCTGTTCAAGTTTCGAGTAGCCGTTTTCCTTCATCCAAAATTCCATTTCCGCGCAAACCGTCCTGAAAATGCCCGTTCCCCCTTTCCACACGGCGCTCCCGATTCCGCAGAGCGTGGCGCCGGCCATTACATATTCGAGTGCATCGGTTCCGTTGGTGATTCCGCCCTCGCCTATTATTGGAATCTGCACTTTCTCGTAAAGGTCGTAGGTGATTTTGAGGTTTATCGGTTTCAGGGCAGGGCCGCTGATTCCGCCTTTCCTGAATGCGAGGATTGGTTTCCGTGCGTCAACATTGATGAGCATTCCAGGCATCGTGTTCGCGGCGCACAATGCATCTGCCCCGGCTTCTTCGCATGCCTTCCCGACTTCTGCGGGCGAGGCTGCCGCGGGGGACAGTTTGGCAATTACCGGGATTTTGCCGCAAACACCCTTGACGCCCCCGACAATTTTCCCTGAAATTTCTGCGTCCTGCGCAAACTGGAGGTCATGCCACTCCGTGTTCGGGCATGAAATGTCCAGTTCAATCGCATCGGGGCCTTTTTCGGCAACATATCCAGCGACTTCAATGAACTCTTCCGCCCTTGTGCCGTAAATGCTGGCAATGAGCGGCACCCCGAGCTTTTTAAGTTCCTTGAGCTCCTCAAATTCCTCGTCGCAGTTCTTGTATCCAGGGGTTGGCAATCCCACTGCGTTGAGTATTCCGTGCTCCCACTCAATCACTGTGGGGTTTTTGTGGCCTTCGCGCTCCCTCGGGCCAATGCTCTTCATTGTCACAGCGCCTGCGCCTTCCCGTGCAACCCTTATGAGCTGCCCTGCGTTGACCCCCATTATCCCTGCGCAAAGCCTTGTGGGGTTCCTTAGCTCCAGGTCGCAGAACCTTGTCTCCAGCATGGGACCACTCAGCATATTGACCGCACGATGTCATTGCCGGCCATCCTTGTTTCGCAGTAGATGCACTTTGCCTCCAAGGGCTCCGGCTTTATTTCGAACTTTGTAGGAACTTTCTCCGCATTAGTGATGCACTTCGGGTTGATGCACCTTATGATGCCCTCGACCTGTTTCGGGTAATGCAACTGGAGTTTCTTCTTTATTTCAGAATTCGAGATGATGTTGATTGTGGCACCTTTGCCTATGAGCGCAATCTTGTCAAGTTCGCTGGTGTTGAGCTCCCTGCCCTCTATGAATACAATGTCCTTTTTGCCCATTTTCCTGCTCTCTACATTCATTCCCGCTGTGACAGTGAACTCGCTGAGGTTCAGGACCTCAATGATTTTCTGCGCCGAGCCGGGGCCTAGGTGGTCAATCGCTGTGCCGTTCCTTATCGGGGTAATCCTTATCTCCTTTTTCATAATGTCACATCCATCATGCTTTTTTTTAGCGAAGCTTGTTCTTTTCCTTTTCCCGGCAAAACTTCGTTTTGCTGGGTTCAGCAACCCATGGTTGCCGAATCGCCAGCCTTTTTACTTTTTTTTCCAAGAAAAGGAAAAAGGCTGTTTTTTATTTTTCCGCCCCCTTCAGCATTGAAAGCAAAGCCTCGCGCACCGGGACTCCATTCGCCGCCTGGCTGAAATACAATGCTGCAGGCATCCTGTCGACTTCAGGCTCGATTTCGTTCACCCTTGGCAGGGGGTGCATTATGCGCATGCCCGGCCTTGCCTTTGCAACCAGTTCAGGCGTTATGATGTAAACATTCTTCAATTTCTCATATTCAATCTCATCAGGGAACCTTTCCTTCTGTATCCTTGTCGCGTAGAGCACGTCGAACTCCTTGATGTACTTCTCGAGGCTCTGCGTTTCAACAATCCTGAGGCTGTGCTTCGTCTCCTCTATTATGTGGCGCGGCATCTCAAGGCTTTTCGGCGAGACAAGGTAAACCGTCACGTCCCTGAATTTCGAGAGCGCGTACATGAGGCTGTGCACGGTCCTGCCGTACTTGAGGTCGCCTGCAAGGCAGATTCGCAGGCGGTCAATTTTTCCGAACTCCTTTTTCATCGTGTAAAGGTCGAGCAGTGTCTGAGTTGGGTGCTGGTTCGCTCCATCCCCCGCATTCACTATGGGCCTGCGGGATATTTCCGCTGCCCTCTTTGCTGCGCCTTCAAGGAAATGCCTCATCACTATGATGTCGGCGTAATTCTCCACCATTTTTATCGTGTCTGAAAGCGTTTCGCCTTTCTTTGTGCTCGTGACCCCCGCATCAGCGAACCCCACTACCCGTGCCCCCAAGTTCTGGGCAGCGGTCTCAAAGCTCAGCCTTGTCCGCGTGGAAGGCTCGAAGAAAAGCGATGCGACAACAAAGTTCTTCAGTATCTGCGCCTTCCTGTCGCGCGGAAGTTTCTCCATTTTGGCCGCGTTCTCAAGCACTAGCTCTATGTTGCCGCGCGAAAAATCCGAGATGGAAACAATGTCTGTGAGGAAACCGCCCTTTTTCGGGCTATTTTCAGAATGAGCTTTGGGTTTAGCAGATTTTGCCTGTTTCAACAAACCCTTCATAATCACGCTGCTGACTCCTTAAAAACCTTGCTTTTTTTGGGGCTAAAACCGCAAAATAACCCCTGCATGATGTCGTTTTGACGCCTTTTTGCATTATAGCGGGAAACAAACGGGTTATGTAGCGGCGGCATTGTTTTTTTGGCCGGATTTACCATCTTTCTATTTTGTCGATTTTCAGCCTCACGATTCGCTGGTAAATCGTCTCGGTGATTTCTAGGTCCTTTGCCAAGTAGTCCCTTATCTTTTTCGTGTTGCCTTTCCAGTATTCCTCCGCGACCTTGCTGCCTTCCATGCCGAGTGTTTCGATTTCTAGCAGGGCCGCGAACTCCTTCAGCTTTCCCCGCACGTTGCCGAACTTGTAGGCGGAGAGCTTTTCCCTTATGTCGACAATTTCCTTGATGACGAAGGGCACTATCTCGACATTGTTGAGGAAGCTCCTTGTCACGAGGAAAGGCAGGTCGAATTCCTTGATGTTGAAGCCGATTATTTTTGCGGAAGCGCTTTTGTGCTTCGCGAGTTCCTGCCAGAATGATGAAAGCAGGTTCGCCTCATCCTCGCCCATGAAAACAACCGGTTCCGCGTTCTGCGTCTTGACCCCTATCGCGATTATTTTGGAGTCAATTGGGTTCAGGAGCTTCTTGCGCTCGTCCTCTGCGCGCTTTAGGTGCTCTTCCCTGTCAAGGGGGACTGTTTCGACGTCAACAACGATATAGGCCATGGTCTCACCGGATATATCTCTGACCTAAATGCCTTCAAAGGGGTTAAAATATTGTCTTTGGGCATAAGGTCGTCGGACGTCAGATTTTGGGCCGGATTTTTTATGCGTGGCGTCAGGTTTATAACACTAAAATGCTCATTTTATCCCTTATGCCGATAGCAGTTGATGCCTTGGAGAAATCGCTGCGCGACTCGCAGGCATTCTTCACGAGCCCTGATTTGATGCGCAAGTGGGCGAAGTTCGCCTTGATAATAATGCTTTTCACGCTCTTCACGGGAGAGGGCATCGGCGGGGGAGGCGGAAGCTTTAGCTTTCCCAGCGGTTCCAGAACAAGCCAAGGTTATCCTAGCGCAAGCCCTGCATTGCCTCTTTCCAACACCGGCACGCTTTCAACCTCTCCCGGCCCCGAAGCAGCGCCGCAGGTTCCTTCCATTGCAGGCCTTGCCTCGATGGTGCAGTCTTACAACATCAACTGGAGCGCGATAATGGTTTACGTCCTCGTCGCGATTGTGCTTCTCATGTTGCTGGGCTTTTTGCTGAGCATTGTCGGCCACGCGGCGATGTTCGCGGGAATAAGGTGTATTCGGGAGAATGATGTCCAGCTTTCATGGATAAGGGAAAACCTCGGCAAGGGCCTGAGCGTTTCGCTGCTCAAGCTCGCGATTTGCATTTTCGAGCTGCCTTTCATCCTGATGTTCTTTCTGGCGGTTGCAGTGTTTTTCATGAGCCTGATTTCTCCTTTAATGCCGTCGCCTGTTTCCGGCGCAAATCCACTGGCCCAGATTCACTCATACCTCCCGTTCACGAATAATGCGGGCACAATGCTCATGTTTCTCGCGGTCGGATTTGTCGGGCTGGTATTCTTCTTTTTCATAAATTACTTCCTCAAGCAGTTCGGGTATTACCTAATGGCGACAGAGGGCTGCGGGGCGATTGAAGCGCTTTCGCGGGGAATCCGCCTCGGCCTCGGAAATATTGTCGAACTACTGATTCTTTTCGTTGTCCAGATTGCAATAGGATTCGGGCTGTTAATGGCGTCTGCAATTGTCGGCCTGATTCTAGCGGTGCCTTTGCTTGCTGCAATCATCGCAATTGCCGCGGTGGCGTACGCAAGCTCTTTCAGCATTGCGGTGCTGGCTGTGCTCGTAATAATCGGGCTTTGCCTGCTGCTGGTTTTCTCGTACGTTTCAGCGCTCGTTTACTCGCCGGTTTACGTTTTCATTTTCAACTACAACCTGAATGTCCTCGAGGGCTTCAAGGCTAAAAGCCGGGGGCTGCAGTACGATTTCTCCGTTCCATCGCCGCCGCAGTCAAGCGGAGGCCAGGGCAACTATGCAAGCCAAACGCAGCAGCCTCAAACTCCAATTGCCCCAGCCAAAACCGCTCAAGGCGCTGCGCCAAGAAAGCCTGTGAAAAAGCCCTCAAGAAAGAAGTGAGACCCTTGCGCAGCGAAATTGCGGGAAAATACATGGAAAAGTATTCCCTCGGCGTTGTCGATGCGCAGAATTCGCTGCAGTCATACAACTCTTATTTCAGGAACATGGGCTTCAGCGGCACAATCGAAGAGCTTGTCAAGGAGCGGCTTGCAAAAAAAAGCCCCGTGCTGATTTTGGACATCGGCTGCGGCAACGCCGGGTTTTTGCACGGCCTGAAGGAAATATTCGGCCCAAAAATCAGGACAATCGGCATTGACCTAATTGAGCCTCCGATGGAAAACCAGCCGGACGAAATGTTTATGGGCGATGCTGCGGAAACGAAGTTCCCTGAAAAAATAGATTTTGTTTTCTCTTTCAGGGCATTGCACGAAATCGGCGAGCCGGAAAAAATAGTTGAAAAAGCCTACAATTGCCTTGCGCCTGGCGGAAAGGCTTTCCTTTCTTTCAGGACAATGGACCTTTCCACCGGCCAAAAAGGCCTTGAGGAAATCAGGGAAAAGGAAATCAAGAGCCTCCTGAAAATGGTGCGCTCCCGCAGGCTGAAGGGCTTCAGGGTGGAAGGCTTCGAGGTTTCTGTAAAGGACGAGAACGGGAAAAAGCTCACCGCGGGGGTGAATGTTTTCCTGGAGAAGTGAATTTTCAATATTTATTACATGCCCTCATCGTGTTACCTTCAGCTCTTCTGTAATTATCCTGTTCAATTCAATTACTTAATGCCATTTTTCTTCGCGAACAAAATCATCTGCGCATTTTATACTGATTGCATTAATATACGGGATATCTGTTTCAAGCCTATGCCTCATTAGGATTTCATAAATATCTGCGTTGGTGAACACAAATTTTTTCGGAAATTTTTGCTTATGCAATCCTTTTTTTCTTGCGATTTCAAGTAACCTGCTCTTCAGTTGTTTGTCGCCATTTGGAATTGTAGTAACTAGCATCTGCAGTAGATGTTCTAAAAATTCCTCTGCACGCGCCTTTCCGTTGATTTTGTCCCCCTTGAATCGGTGCCTGCAAAGGTTCGCCAAAAGCCGCCCTCTTTTAATACAGTCTAATTCTAAGTTGCCCATTATCCGTGCAACACTTCTATCCTTGAAAATTGCCTGTGCCGCCTTTTTGTTGAACTCTAATCTGCCGGCATAGGTCATTTGCCCAGGCACTGGCCTGCCGTGCTCTGTCGCCCTGTTCCTGTTCTCGGTCGAGCGTGCAATCGCAATTACCCTTTCCTGGAGCTTTGGGGGAGTTGTTGCTTTCCAGTGCCGCGAGCGCATGGTCATCACTTTGCCAGTTCTTCCGCAATTATGCCTGACATGTCAATCCCGTTGCTTTTGTGCGTTATCGTGTTGCAGCTCACAATTGTTTTGGCGCCGGCGCGGAGTATCTTTGTGTAAGAGTTCTCGGCAAATATCGGGTGCACGCAGATTACATGAATTGATTTCACTTTCCTTTGCCGCAGTTCCTTAAGGGTTTCCAAAATGGTGTGCCCCGAGCTTATGATGTCGTCCACTACAATGACGTTTTTCCCTTTCCACTCGGTGCCGTTGCCGACCTTCAGCTTCACCTTGTGCGAGGAAAGCCTTTCCTTGCTGAAAACAGCGGATTCAAAGCCAATGGAATCTGCGATTGATTTCGCCCACTGTGAGCTTTCAATGTCGGGGCCCACGAGCACCGTTCCTTTTTTTTGGAATTTCTTTTTTATGTGTTCCGCGATTGCGGTGTTTGCGGAAAGCCTTTTGCGTGCAATGGTGAATATCTCCGCAAGGTCATGTATCCTGTGCAGGTGCGGGTCGAATGTTATTATTTTGTCGATGCTCTGGTTGAGTGCCCATGCCATCTGCCTGCTCGAGACGCATTCGCCATCATGGAACCTGAAATCCTGCCGCATGTAACCCAGGTATGGTATGACGCCGGTTACCTTTGCAGCGCCGAGTTCCCTTGCGGTGCGGCCAGCGAAAGCGATTGTTATTAGGGAATCATTAGGATTCGGATTCATCCCCTGCACGAGCACGACTTCCTTGCCCTTCACCTCGCCGATGA
>CABMIU010000027.1 GCA_902386385.1 uncultured archaeon | reverse complement strand
CCATGTGATATTTTACATCAAAAACACAATGATTTGCCTTCTCAACCATGCAAAAATATGCCTACGAAAAGCACAAGAACATTTCACCTAACCCCGTGCCAAGAGCACGGGGTATTCAAAATCGAATAAATTAACAATAGTTAATATTATTTAAATTCAACGGCCTATACATCTGTAGGTTTGTACCTAGGAGGCCACATTATGAGCGGAAAAACAATTTCAATTCTCGCGCTATGCCTCGTGCTTGGGCTAGCGGGAACAGCATTTGCATTGAGCGACAATGTTGCACAAAATGCAAATAAATCATATCAGACGGTGGTATTATCGCCATCGGCTGCAGGCAGCAGCGCAACAGGCAGCGCATCTGTTTCGGTTGCACAAATGAGCGACCGTTACAGGGTGTCAATAGAATTGAGAGTGAACAAGCTGGTGCCACAGCCAGGGACAGTGTATGAGGCATGGCTGGTTTCGTCATCCAACAATTTCAGCCAGCCCATCGGTGCATTCGGCACTAACGCCAGCGGCTCAGGAACCCTCACGTTCAGGGAAGACATGGTGAATCCAGGCATATTCGACAAAATCGAAATAACCTCACAGGCAAAAAACGGCACAAATCCTGCACCAGGAACAGAAGCAATGTCGGGCAGCATAGCGCCTTCAGGCACACTGAATGAAATCGTGACGCTGAAGGGCAACATGGGCCCAATGCAGGAAGCCCCGCCAAACAGCTCAGCAGCAACCGGGACAGGCACGTTCATGCTGAACACCTCTATAAATGAGCTTTCGTATGACGTGCAGTTCAGTGGTCTTGAAGGAACTGAAACAGCGGCAACTCTGCACGGGCCAGGAAGTTACGGCCAGAACGCCCCAATAATGTTCACCCTGCCAATGGGCAGCCACGTGACAGGGACACTGAATGTCAGCCAGTCACAGGAACAGAAAATACTCCAGGGGAGGACATACATGAACATAAAGACCGACAAGTACCCTAATGGCGAAATAAGGGGCCAGTTGCTGGTGACAGGCATGCAGCAATCAGGGCAGGGAGACTACCCTGAAAAGCAGGAAGCAGGAGATGGCGAGGACCAAAAGGAAGGCAATGCAAGCAGCAGCCAGCAATCAGATAATGAACCGGAAAATGAAGGGGGCGGCTATTAACGCCCCCCAAATAAATAAAATTAAAAAATTAAGGATTCTGCTTTTATTTTACTGCTTGGTTTCCGTCTTTTGGTTTACTCGTAAGTCCTCTTTGCCTCAAGCCCTGAAGTGTGCCTTTCCAATGCCTTAACCCTCAGTTTCTGGCCATATTCAGTGGGATACACACCGGTCAGGCATGCCATGCACAGGTCTTTCCTGCCATTCTCAATGCCAATGCATTTCACAAGGCCTTCGAGGTCCATGTAATGGAGGGAATCAACCCCGATTTCCTTTGCAATCTTGTCAACTACAGATTCCTCCATGTCCTCAAAGCTCGCCCTTTCAAGCTCAGCCTTTGAGGAAAGCCTGTTCGCGACGAGCTCTCCGATTGTGCTCATGTCAATCCCGTAGAAGCAAGGGCTCCTTATCGGCGGGCAGGTGATGCGCATGTGCACTTCCTTTACCTTGCCCTTGTCACGCAGGTACTCCACCAATGACTTCGAGGTTGTGCCCCTGACAATTGAATCATCCACGAGAATTATTTTCTTGCCCTTTATCATTTCCTTGTTGATGTTGAATTTCTGTTTCACCTTTTCAAGCCTTTCGCGGCTTTCAATGAATGTCCTGCCAACATACCTGTTCCTTATGAGGCCTTCAACAGCAGGGAGGCCCATTTCGTGCGCGTAAGAGTCAGCAGCAGGCTTTGCAGTGTCAGGGACAGGTACCACGATAAAGTCATTGCCTGAAGCCCTGAGCTTCTCCTGCCTCGCAAGCTCCTTCCCGAGCTTCCACCTTGTCTCGTAAACGGAAACATTGTCAATCACGGAAGCCGCGTTTGCAAAGTAAACCCACTCGAACATGCAATGGGCGGATTTCTTGCTCGGGGCATACCTCCTGACCTCGACCGAGCCGTTCTCGGAAAGCATCATTTCCCCCGGCTTTATCGGCTTTATCGGGGTGTCCACAATGTTCGCCATTGAAACGCTCTCTGAGCCTGCCCCGGCAAAGCCGTCTTCTTCCGCAAAGCACAATGGCCTTATTCCAAGAGGGTCCCTTACAGCGCAGAGCCTTCCCTCAGCGTCAATGTAAACGATGTTATAGGCGCCGTCAAAGCGCTCCGAAAGGCCCCTGAAAACATCCTGCAAAGGGATTTTTTGCTCCCCTACCTGTGCCTTTTCCAGGAAATGCAGGATAAGCTCGGTGTCAAGGTTCCTCACAAGGTGATATTGCTTTTTCACCAGCTCCGCCTTGAGCTCAGGGAAATTGGCAATGTTTCCGTTGAAGGCAAATGAAAACCATTTCCACTTCCTGCCATGGTGCCTCTCAAAAGGCTGGGCCGAACCCTCATCATCGCCGCCAGAAGTGCTGTACCTCGTGTGGCCAATGCCCTTTGTGCCCGCATAACGGTGCATTATCGCGTCCGCCTTTGGCTTGAAATTGGTGGAAAAGACCTCGTTGACAGCGCCGAGCTTCTTGCGCGTGTCAATCAGCTGCTGCCTCTGGGGAAAATAAGTGGTTATTCCCGCGCTCAACTGGCCCCTGTTCTGCATCTGCAGGAGCATCTGGTAAAGGTAAAAAGCAGAGGCGCCGTGGGGATACTCCTTGAGCGGCTTTGACAGGCTGACGGCGGCAACAGCGCATTCATCGTGAACCTCGCCTGACATAAACGAATTCCGTGTGGGAGGGAATTTAAAGGTTTCCGCCAAAGGCTGCCCAACCTGCTTTTTTACACTGTTAATGCGCAATTGGCCAGAATTAAGTTCCCTGGCAATCCGCATGCCTTTTTAATCCCTTTGCACAGCTTTTTGTTCAGTTGTCCAGATTTTTGGACAATCGAACAATTTTTTGGGCGATGAATCATGAGGCTGCTGCAGGAAATCCTCGGCTCGAAGCCAAAAATCGGGCTTTTGGAAAGGATTATTGACTCCGAGGAATCATTTTCCATGAGGGATTTGGCCAGGCTCGGCGGCATGCCAAAATCAACGGTTTCCTTGGTTGTTAATGACTGGCAGAAAGCCGGCCTGCTGGACAGCCAGGCCATTGGCAATGCAAAAGTGGTGAAAATCAACAGGAAGTTCGCCCTTTACCCTTATCTGGCCGGACTTTTTGGCGGGAATGGCAAAATAATGGACAGCGCAATCAAAAAAATAGAATCAAGCAAGGCACTGAAATCCAAGGATGTTGTTTGCGCGATTTTGTTCGGTTCGCTTGCAAAGAAAGACGTTTCAGGTCAATCAGATGCTGACCTCCTTGTAATAACGAAAAAAAGCATAAGCGAAGGCCACCCGCTGAACAGCCTGTGGGATTCATTGTATGGGGAAATACCGTTTTTGCCTGCCCCTGTTTTTATGACCAAAAAAGAGGCAATGGAAAGGCTGAAGGAAAAAGACGGGTTTATGTTAAATGTTTTTCGCCACGGGATTGCATTGAAAGGAAGGGATTGGTTTGTCTCTGCCAAAAGAGCATTTTGAAATCGCATTGGAAAGGTTTGACTGGGCTGAGCGCGCATACGAAGAGGAAAACTTCCACACCGCAGGCCACCTCTACATCAACTCGGCAATAAAATTCACCGATTTCCTCTGCCAAAAATACCTGAACAGGATAATGGCGAGAAACAACAGTTCCGGCTGTTGGGTACGGGGGCTATCTTCGGCCTGCTGGCCTTGATAGGCCAGATAATTACGATTCTAAGAGAAAAAGCCACTCTGACACGTCATTCATCAATGAACTGTCAAAATTCCTGAAAGATGACTACAGGGAACTCAAGGAAGCTTACTCATTCCTGATGGCCCAGAAATCCATTGTGGATTATGGCGTCCAATTGTCGGAAAACACAGCCAAGCAGGTGCAGAGAAAAGCCGCGAGGATAAAAGAAATCGCGGAAAAACACTACGGTTGAAGTGCCAAAAGCCCATGTTTTCCTTTTTAAGGATTTCCAATTTAATCTATTTGTGAGCCATGTGCATTGCATAGAGGTCGCTTTTTCAGATGAAAAACTGGATTCTGTCGGCCTCTCAACCGCTGCTTCGGTCCACGAGGACCTCGGGATACAGGGCATAACCAAAATAAGGTATTCTGAAGCTTATTGCCTCGACCTTAGCCCTGCCATGACTGAAAAACAAGCCAAAGCCATTGCCGAAAAAGTCATTCTTGACCCAATCTCCCAGAAATACTCATTGAACAAAAACCTTTTCCCGGACTTCGATTTCCTCATTGAAGTGAAATTCCACCCTGACGTCACGGACAACCTCGCAATCGTTACACAGGAAGCGATTGAGGACTTCCTCGGAAAGAAAGTCGAGGGCAAAATCGTTACCTCGAGGAAATATTACATTTACGGCAGCATCGGGAAGCAGGAAGCCGAGAAAATCGCGGGAGGGCTGCTTGCGAACGGAATAATTGAAACTTATAAAATCGAGGCGGGAAAATGAAGGCAAGCGGAAAAAAGAAAAAAGTGTCCAAATCCAATATCCAAATTAGCCATGATGACCTCAAAGTTTTGGGCATTGGAAATGCAGAGCTTTTGGCATTGAGCAAAAAAATGCTCCTTTCCCTCGACCTCAACGAAATGCTCTGCGTGCAGGAATACTACAAGAAGCTTGGCCGCGAGCCAAAGCAAATTGAGCTGGAAACCATTGCGCAGACCTGGAGTGAGCACTGCAAGCACAAGACCTTCAGCGCTGAAATCGAATACACTGAAACTGATGCCATGGGCAACAAACTCAAAAGGGCCATCATTAACAGCCTCTTCAAGACCTTTATCAGGGAGCCGTCCCTCAAGGCGGGCGAGGCGAAAAAAGATTTTCTTGTTTCGGTTTTCTCAGACAACGCGGGCATAATACGGTTCAATGAAAACTACAATATTGCAATGAAAGCCGAAACCCACAACCACCCTTCTGCCCTTGACCCATTTGGAGGGGCGAACACAGGCCTTGGAGGGGTTATTAGGGATGTCCTCGGCGCGGGGCTTGGCGCGAAACCTTTTGCAAACACGGATGTCTTTTGTTTTGCAAGGCCTGATTACCCAAAAGAACAAGTGCCCAAGGGCATACTTCACCCAAAAAGGATTTTCAAGGGCGTGAGGGCGGGAGTGGCTGATTATGGCAACAAAATAGGGATTCCAACAGTGAACGGCGCGATTCTGTTCGATGACCGCTACTTGGGAAACCCCCTTGTTTACTGCGGCACGGTGGGGGTAATCCCAAGGGGCATGGAAAACAAAAATGCCAAGAAAGGCGACTTGATTGTGGTCATCGGGGGCAGGACCGGGCGTGATGGAATCCATGGCGCAACGTTTTCATCCATAGAGCTTGACACGGAAACTTCCTCGAGCGCGGTGCAAATCGGCAACCCAATCGAGGAAAAGAAAATGCTTGACGCCATTTTGAAAGCCCGCGACCTCGGATTGTACACCGCGATTACTGATTGCGGCGCGGGGGGGTTCTCTTCCGCTGTCGGTGAAATGGCTTCCGAACTCGGTGCGAGAGTCGATTTGGAAAAAGCCCCGTTGAAATACAAGGGCCTCACGCCATGGGAAATATGGCTCAGCGAAGCGCAGGAAAGGATGATTCTCGCAGTGCCGAAGAAGAACTTTAAGAAAATAAGGGAAATCTGCGAAATTGAGGGAACGGAAGCAACCATAATTGGAGAATTCACCTGCACGAAAAAGCTGGAGCTTTGCTACAACAACGCCCTTGTCGGAGAATTGGACATGGAGTTTATGCATAATGGCGTCCCGACAAAAAAGATGGAAGCGGAGTTTGTTAATGCAGAGGAAAATGAAATTAATGCCTCCCAGCCCCAAAACCTAAACATTGCCCTCAAAAACGTCCTCGCCATGCCCAACATCGCGAGCAAGGAAAAGACAGTCCGCGGCTATGACCACGAGGTGCAGGGCGGCTCGGTTGGAAAGCCTTTTGTCGGGATTGAGAATGACGGGCCTAGCGATGCTGCTGTCGTGCGCCCGCTTCTGGATGATTGGAAAGGCGTTGTTGTTTCCAATGGAATAAACCCATTTTACTCCGACATTGACCCTTATTGGATGGCGTGCTCCGCAATAGATGAGGCGATAAGGAACGCGGTATGCGTTGGCGTGGACTTTGAAACAATAGCTTTGTTGGACAACTTTTCATGGGCAAACCCGGAAAAGAAAAAGGTGCTTGGGCAGCTCGCGAGGGCCTGCATGGGCTGTGCTGATTCGGTTGCAGGGCTCGGAACGCCTTTCATTTCAGGAAAGGACTCGCTTTACAATGAATACAACACCGGAAAGGAAACAATTGCAATCCCCGGAACCCTGCTCATTTCAGCAATAGGAATAATCCCTGATTCGCGAAGGAAAATTTCAATGGACCTCAAAAAGGAAGGGAACTCGATTTACATCATCGGGGAAACATTTCCAGAACTGGGGGGAAGTCACTATGCCAAACTTTTGAACTCTAACAATGCCACACCGGACCTAAATTCCAATAATGGCAAAGTCCCGAAAGTTGATTTCAGCAAGTCCAAGTCAATTTTCCAAAAACTTTCAGGTGTCCTTTTGGCCCAAAGCCCCGAAAACAAAATCGTTGTCTCATGCCACGACTGCTCCGAAGGCGGGTTTGGAGTCGCAATTTCCGAGATGTGCTTTGCAGGCGGAAAAGGGGCTGAAATCGACCTCGCGAAAATGCCTCTTGGGGCGGAAATTGAAAGGAATGACTTTGCGCTTTTTTCCGAATCCAATTCAAGGTTCATTACCGAGGTCGAGGAAGGGAACGCGGTGCAATTCGAGAAGGAAATGCAGGGCGTTGCCTTCGCGAAAATCGGCAACGTCACAAAAAACAGGAAACTCTCCATCCGCGGATTAAATTCACAGAAAATAATCGACGAGGACATCTATGCCCTGAAAGACGCGTGGAAAGGGGCGTTGTGGTGGTAGTTTATGGTTATGAAAGCTATTGTATTGCGCGCCCCCGGAACGAACTGCGACTACGAAACAATGTTCGCCTTGCGCTCAGCCGGGTTCGCCCCTGAAAATGTTCACATCAACGAGCTAATAAATGGCAGGAAGAAACTTGGAAACTACCGGCTCCTTGCATTGCCTGGCGGCTTTGCCTCCGGGGACTACCTCGGCTCAGGAAAGGTATTCGCGAACAAACTGCTGTTCAAATTGAAGGATGAAGCCCCTGAATTCATCAAAAGCGGGAGCCTCGTTATTGGAATCTGCAACGGCTTCCAGGTGCTCGTGAAAGCCGGGATTTTGCCAGGATTCAGGAACAATTATTCCGAGCAGCTCACCACCCTGACCTTGAACAACCCTTCGGGCTTCCAATGCAGATGGGTAAGGCTCCTGAAGCAGAACTCGAAATGCGTTTTCACTTCAGAAGGCCTTGAAACTTTAAATGTCCCGATTGCGCACGGCGAAGGGCAGTTCGTTCCCGCAAACAGCGAGGTCCTGCAGAAACTTTACGCGAACAGGCAGGTCGTTTTCAAATACGAGAAGAACCCGAACGGCTCAACCGATTCCATTGCAGGCATCTGCGACGAAACCGGGCGCGTGTTCGGCCTGATGCCGCACCCGGAAAGGAACTTGTTCGGAATAAATGCGCCGAACTCGGCGTACGGGAAAATTGCAGAAGAAGGGGAAGGACTACAAGTGTTTAGGAATGGATATGGGTATTTGAAGCGGTGAAAAGCAAATCTAAGGCGATGTATAAGACCATGTTCAATCCTTATTGGGTTTTAAGAAAGATTCTCCTGAATAAATAGCTTTTATGTTGGCTGCTATTTGTGGCACTGCTACAATAAGACCAAGTAAGAAGATAAAAAAATCATTTTGATTTGAAAAAAAATTATAATATTTATAGTATCGGACTTTAATTAGGAAACTTTATATTGTAGTTTGGCGTGTTATTATCTGGAGTGTGATAATAGCGTGTCTTGGATTGTTTCGGGTGGGGATTTTTTTGAGGGTGTTTCTACAAATGCATTGCGGAAGGCGTTTGTTTCTGAAACAAACGTTCGTGCAAAAATAAGGCTGCATGCTGCTTTTTTGCGCAGGAAAGGAAAAAGAGTGGACGAAATTGCGGAAACTTTAGGCGTCACCAAGAGTGCGGTGAGCAAGTGGCTCAACAAGCTGCATGTCAATGGCATTGCTGCGGCGATGCCTGTCAAGCAGACAGGCAGGCCTAAGCGCCTGTCTGCCGAACAGTTGAAACTGTTGAGAAAAGATTTGCTGAAAACTCCCGACAAGCACGGTTATGGTGCGAGTTTTTGGGAAACTCGCACAGTGCAGGAACACGCGAAGAAAAAATTTGGTGCATCGTTTGTCGATAGGCATATGCGCAGGCTTTTGCATCGCATGGGTTTCTCGCAGATTAAACCGCGGCCTAGCGATTACAGGGCTGATAAAGCCGCGCAAAAGCGTTTTAAAAAAAACTCGCTCGCTTGGTACCCCAGTACCTGAAGAAAGGATACAAGCTTTTTGTGCTGGACGAAGCAACTTTTTGCATACAGCCAAAAGTAGCACGCGGATGGTTCCTTAAAGGGAGCAAACCAATACAAAAATTTGCGTATGTGCGAGCACACTTTCACTGCTATGGCGCACAAGGATTTGAAAAAACTCACTACATGTTTGGCGATAAACTCAACTCAAAACAATTTCTCAAATTCCTCAAAAGAATGAGAAAAAAATACCAATTGCTATTTATCGTATTGGACAATGCGAAGTGGCATAAAACAAAAGGAATTCTTGATTATTGCAAGCAGACAAAAATCAAGGTAGAATTCCTTCCGCCATACTCACCACAACTCAGCTCAATAGAACCATGGTGGAAACAACTCAAACATACCACCGCAAACAAATTCATCCGAACTGAAAAAGAACTCCGCAAGCACGTTAATTCCGAAGCCAGAAAGAAAAAAAATTTGGTTAAATTATACCATTATTTATGTCCGTAACTATAACCAAACAAATGGCACCCAACGCAAATATTTTTTGCCAATATTAGTAAAAATTTCTGAAAAGTTTAAGTTAATCATTTATCTCAACCCTGCTATTTAATATTAACAAATCTCTTAAAATGCTTTTACACCGCCATGAGTTCATTTAATTTCCTCAATCGCCTCGTTTACCTTCCCCCTTCTTTGCCAATTTTATTTACGCCGTCGTAGTTCGTCGCTGCTGCTTTTAGGGCGTATGCGGCGGCCCTGAGCCCAAGGGATATCATCAAAGAAAAAACGCAAGCAATTTTTGTTTTACAAATCCGGCAAATTCGACGATAAAATCAAATCCTCGAAAGGAACTACTAACAATTACTAATTTAGTTAAAATTAGTAGTACCTATTCATTTTGAATTGGACTTCAAATATTCAGCTGCCGGCAGATTTTTGACGTTGTTATTCATACCTTAGCGCATCTATTGGCTTCATCTTCGCCGCGCTCCTTGCGGGCATTACACCTGCAACAGCGCCGATTATCGTGGACATCACTATTGCAATGAAAAACAGCTGCGGCGTCACAATAGAAGTGAATGTCCCTCCCCCAATGAGGTTTATCATGCCCGACACGCTGGTGCCCAAAAGCACGCCGATTATGCCCCCAATAAGGCCGAACAGCCCTGATTCTATAAGGAAAAGCTGGAGGATTTCATTGTCGGTCGAGCCAAGGGCCTTCATGATGCCAACTTCCTTTGTCTTTTCAAGCACTGAGGTGAACATGCTGTTTGCAACGCCAATTGCGCCTACAACAAGGGAAACAGCCGCTATTGCACCGAGGAAAAGCACGAGGGTGTCTGTGACTGACTGCACCTGCGCCCTTATCTCTTCAGTGGAAGTGATTGTGAAATCCTGGGTGTTTTGCGTTACCTTCCTTGAAATCAAAAGGCTTTGCGTGAGGTCATCAACGGTCTGCTGCACCAAATCCGTGCTGCTCACCTTTACCTGTATGGTAGAGAATGTGCCCATGTTCACGTCGGTAACGTCCCACGCGCTTGTGTAGGGCATGTACACCGTGCTGTTGCCTCCCCCTCCGCCAAAGCCCCCCTGCCCCGTGCTTGTCGGCGCGAGTATCCCGACAACGGTAAATGGGACGCTGTTAATCGTGACTTTCCTTCCGAGCGTAATCGGCTGCCTGAACCTGCTGTTGGCGAGCGAATCAGTTATTACAACGGCGCGGCTGTCGCTCGGCCCAAGAAGCCGCCCCTGGCTTAATTGCACATT
Organism: uncultured archaeon; assembly: GCA_902386385.1. Classification (GTDB taxonomy): domain Archaea; phylum Iainarchaeota; class Iainarchaeia; order Iainarchaeales; family Iainarchaeaceae; genus CABMIU01. The sequence continues at coordinate 19,569 of CABMIU010000027.1, read as the reverse complement.
TGTTGTCTGCGTCCATGCTGCCGGGTCAACGCCCTGCACGCTCGCGGTTGTTGTTTCAGTCAAAAAAATGAAATCTTCGCGGGCCGAAACTATTTCATTCACTGCCAGCACATTGGGATTGCCTTTTATTATTGACACGTCTTTCGGGGTGAGCTCAGGGGCCTTTGTTGTTGAAGAGGAAGTTCCGCCCCTCGTGTCTCCGCCCCTTTGCCCTCCGCCGCCTCCGAAGCCTCCTCCGATTGGCAGCCTCACCTGGCCTCCGAAGCCCCCTGTCCTTTCATATCCCGCAGTCATGGTAATTATGTCCGCCCCAAAGCCGGAGAGCCTCTGGTTTATGCTTGCCTGGGCTCCTTCGCCAATGGAAATTATTGCCACAACTGCGGCCACGCCTATTATTATTCCCAGGAGGGTGAGCCATGCCCTCAGCCTCCGGTGCATAATGCTGTTTACTGACAGCCTGAAGGAATCGCCTATCTTCACTCAATCACCTGGCTTCAATTTTGGCGGCTTTGCCGTGCATCCCGAAGAGCCAGTACAGTGCCCCCAATGACAGGAGTGCAGCAGCCCCTAAAGAAAGGCTGTCGCCCTGCAGCAGGAATATTGCAACCCCGAATAGCGCTGCGGAAACAACTATTGTTCCGGCAACCAATTTCCATTCTTTTTTAGCTTTGAAATGATTGTATGCTATTGCAGCAATGCCAAGCACTGCGAAAATGCCCATTGGCAAAAGCGGCAAATCACTGTTTCCGCGCCTGCCTGCAGCGCCTGTTCCGAGGCCTGAAGCAGAAGCCCTCGAGCTGAGCTGGAATGGCTTCTGGACTATCTGCCTTATGCCCGTGGTATCCGTGTAATCTATTTCAAGCGTCAGGCCCCCGCCCCTTGCAATGCCGGGAGTGCTGCCTGCACCAGGGGATTGCACTGCCCCGCCTGTTGCATTGGCTTCATTTACCGTGCTGCCGCCTCTTGCCTGCCTCTGGCCGACCTGGAAAGAATTCCTGTCCCCTGCCACATTGCTTTGGAGGCTGAAGTTAGCCAGCGAATAATCCCCCTTGTTGAGGTTTCCTAATATCACTACGTTGCTTCCTGCAATGCTTACACCCGGCTGGGGCGGAATTTTCACCACAACCGCGCCTGCATTGTTCGAGCCGACGTTTGCAATGCTAAGCGAAAGCTGGCCCGTTGAAAGGACTTCGGAACTCACGTCAAAATCGGTTGTCCCTCCTACAATTAGGCCGACCTGTGATGACCTTGTCTGCGTGCCGTTGAAATCGCTGAAGGTCATCGTCACGGTCAGGGGGTATATCCCCGGAGTCATGTTCGGGTCTGCCGCCACGGTGTAGGAAATGGTGCTTGATTCGCCCGGCTGCAGAGTGCTGATATATTTCTTGTTGTCCGAGCCAAGCGGGAGAATCAGCCCGTTTGCCTCAGTCCATGCGAAAAGTATGTTTGAAACCGTTGTTCCGCCGAGGTTTGATAGACTGAACTGCAGGTCTGTCTGCTTGCCCGGATTTATTATGCTCGGGCTTACCTTCACATCAATGCTCTTCTGGTTGGATGCAACGGGGATTGTGATTGCCTGTGTCTGCGTCACAAGCCCAGTGTCCCTCATGTAATCCATTGTCAGCAGGGCCTGGTAATACCCCGGCGGTGTGTCGCCCTTGACCTTTAATTTCACGACCGAGGTTTTTGTCGCGCCTGTCCCGATTACATTGATGTAATCATAGGGCTGGATTGCTTCGAAATGGTCTCCTGCATCAATGCTGACATTGAGGTCGGTGATTTGCAGCTGCGTGCCCTTGTTGAACACATCAATTGCCACGCTCACGGTATCCCCTGCCTGAATCGATTGCGGCAGGAACCTTGTCCCCGTTATTTGCGCGAGGTACGCAAGCTCCCCCTGTGCGAATGCCTGCGGGACCAGCGCAGCAAGGAAAAATATTGCCATTGCAGCCGCTATTGCCCGATTAGTTTTTCTCCCTGTCATCTTTCAGCTCACCTCGTAAAGTTTTTGCCGGAAATCATGTTGGCCATCATTTATTTTTCCTCAGGTTTTTCTTTCCCTCTCTCGGAAAGAGAAAGAAAAAGGCGGTTTACCTCAGCTAACGCCACCCTGTTTTGTGTCCGAAATTATTTCTCCATCCTTGAGCGTTATTACCCTGCGCGCGTAATTCGCGATGTCATGCTCATGGGTGACAACAATCACTGTTTTCCCTTCTTTCCTGTTCAGGTCATTGAACAGCATCATTATTTCATGGCTCGTTTTCGTGTCAAGGTTTCCTGTGGGCTCGTCGGCAAGGACCATTGAAGGATTGGTTGAAAGCGCCCTTGCCACTGCAACCCTCTGCTTCTCCCCTCCTGAAAGCTGTGAAGGCAGGTGGCCCTGCCTGTGCCTAAGACCGACCCGGTCAATCAGCTTTGAAACGGTTGCAGGTATTTCCACATCGGGCAGTTCATGAATCCTCATCGGAAGCGCAATGTTCTCGAAAACGCTCAAAGTGGGATGCAGGTTGAATTGCTGGAAAACAAACCCTATTTTCTTCCCCCGTATCCTCGCGAGCTCTGGCTCGGAGAGCTTTGCGAGGTCGATGCCGTCAAGCAAAACATGGCCGGTGCTCGGCGAATCAAGGGCGCCCATCAGGTTCATCGTTGTCGATTTGCCCGAACCCGAAGCGCCAATGACTGCCACAAATTCGCCTTCCATTATCTTCATGCTTATCCCTTTCACGGCCGGGACCTCTATTTTATCAACCCGGTAAATTTTCCAGGCCTCCCTGATTTCAAGGACGGGCTTTCCACCCCCGCCTGCCCCATTAGCCATAGCCATGGGTTTTTTTGCCTCTTTTGCATTCGGGTCTTTCAATTTCATACGCATCCCTTTTTTTGCCCGGTTTCAGCGCGGATTGCCTTTGCCATTGCCAAAGCATTGCGGGTATTGCTATTAAAATACCTTTGCAACAATTAATGAGTTTAATTGAAACAAAATGAAACCATTTGTTTTTTGATTGAAATGCTTAATAGAGGTTATTGAAACGTGATGAAACATGAAACCAAATGAAACAACTACGAAGATTAGCAAGCGATACCTTGCGATAATGCTCCTGTGCTTTCTTTATGGCGGATTTGCGATTATCCTTTTCTCAATGGACCTTTATTCTTACCTGCTGCGCCCGGAACTGCCTGCCCAGAGGCAGCTTATTTCCCAGGACATTAACGCACTCACACCGGGTTCAGGGGCCCCTGCATCAGGCCGCGACCTGGATTTAAACGGGGCACAGTTCGGCAGGAGGGGATTCAGCCCGATGCGTTTTGTGGAATCGCCATTTTCGCTCTCTTTCCTTGCAAGCGGCATAATATGCATAATTGCCGGCCTCGCAATAGGGAATTTGACAAGAGAGAAGGAGCACAAGGGAATCAGGGCAGATACGGCCAACAGCCTGCTCCTCCCGGACGAGAAACTGGTCGTGGAGGCCCTGAAAAAGGCCGATTACGAATTAACCCAGTCAAAGCTCGCGAAGGTTTCCGGCCTCAACAAGGTGCAGGTGCATCGTGCGATAAAGAGGCTGGAGGCAAAAGGCCTCATCGAAAAGCACGATTACGGCCTGACAAACAAGATAATGCTGAGGAAAGGCGTGCTGTGAAATTCCGAGTGAACTGCCGCCATGAATTGGCGGGAGTCTACCCGGAGGTCAAATATTCATCTCCGTGCCCAATTCGCCGATTAACGCCCCAAACTATTTTTATATCTCCTGCAACGGTACCTCTATATGCTCTTAAAGGCATAAAGCGAAAGCCAAATAATTATGTAGCCAAATAAAGGTTTGCCAAAATGTTTTCCAGGCAAAGAAGGGGTCCATGTGCAGATAGAATTCCAGGAGGAGAAACATTCGCAGGAGCATATCTTCGGGATGCTCAACCCGATGCTCTCGCAGTGGTTCAGGGCGAGGTTCGGCTCATTCACCGAGCCACAGCTCTATGCTATCCCGAACATCCACTTCAGGCAGAACACACTCGTGAGTGCGGAAACCGGTACCGGAAAAACATTCTCCGCATTCACCTCAATACTTAGCGAACTCCTGAATTGCTCTGACAGCAGCACTCTCGAAGACAGGGTTTACTGCGTTTACATCTCTCCGCTCCGCGCACTCTCGAATGACATACGCAGGAACCTCCTCGAGCCACTGGAGGAGATAATGAAAAAGGCGGAGAAGGATGGAAAAAAAATCAGGATTCGGGTCGGGGTGCGCACAGGCGACACGACCCAGAGCGAAAGGAGCAGCATGCTCAGGAAAGCGCCCCACATACTCATCACGACCCCTGAGTCTCTCGCAATAATGCTCAACGCCCCGAAGTTCAGGGAAAATTTCAGGCAAACCGAATGGGTCATCGTCGATGAAATACATTCCCTCGCGGAGAACAAGCGCGGGGTGCACCTCTCGCTTTCGCTTGAGAGGTTGCAGAGGCTCAGCCCAAATATCTGCCGCATCGGATTGAGCGCGACAATTTCCCCGCTGAAAGAGATTGCCGCTTTCCTCGTGGGGTGTGAAGGCGAAAAGGAGAGGGACTGCAAAATCGTCGATGTTTCATTCCTGAAGAAAATGGACCTGCAAGTTGTTTCCCCTCTCGAAAGCTTCACAAACGCGACAACAGCGCAGATAAACAAGGCCCTTTACGGGACACTGAATGAAATGATCCAAAGCCACAAGACAACCCTGATTTTCACAAACACGCGCTCGGCAACAGAGCGCGTTGTGCACACCCTCAAGGACAAGTTCCCGACAATTTACGGCGAGGCGAATATTGGCACACACCACAGTTCCCTGAGCCGCGAGCTGAGGCTGAACGTGGAGGAGCGCCTGAAAAGGGGGGAGCTGAAATGCGTTGTGTGCTCAACCTCGCTTGAACTTGGCATCGACATAGGGTACATAGACCTCGTGGTTTTGCTAGGCTCCCCGAAGAGCATTGCGCGCGCAATACAGAGGATTGGGCGCTCGGGGCACCAGCTCCACAGCACCGTGAAGGGGCGGATAATTGTCCTTGACCGAGATGACCTTGTCGAGTGCTCCGTGATGCTCAAGTGTGCGCTCGAAAAGAAGATTGACAAAATAAGGATTCCGCAGAACTGCCTCGATGTCCTCAGCCAGCATGTTTACGGCATTGCGATAGAAGACAAGATCCACGTTGATGAGCTTTACAGGCTCGTTAGGCAGAGCTACTGCTTCAGGGGACTTTCGCGCTTCGATTTCAATGAAGTGGTCGATTACCTTTCAGGGGGTTACAGCTCGCTCGAAGTCAGGCATGTTTACGCGAAGATATGGTTTGACGAAAAAACAGGGATGATAGGGCGGAGGGGGAAGAATGCCAGGCTTATTTACATGACGAACATAGGCACAATCCCCGATGAGGCAAAGATAAAAGTGAAAATCGGCGAGCAGAGCGTCGGGACAATCGATGAAGGGTTCCTTGAAAGGCTGCACAAGGGCGATGTTTTTGTCCTCGGGGGCCAGACCTACGAGTTCAAGTTCGCGAGGGGAATGACCGCGCAGGTCACTGCCGCTTACAGGAGGCCGCCGACTGTGCCATCATGGTTCTCCGAAATGCTCCCGCTATCTTTCGACCTCTCGATTGAAATAGGGAAATTCAGGAAGCTCATGGAGGAAAAGCTCAGGGCAGGGACGGGAAAAAAGGACATCGTGGATTTTTTGCAGGGGCATCTGCACATCAACCCGGAAGCTGCAAATGCGGTTTATGAATATTTCCTGGAGCAGTACAAGTACCTGGAAATCCCGAACAACGGGAAAATATTAATTGAAAGATTTTCCGAGGAAGGGGTGACACGCCTCGTTTTCCATTCCCTTTACGGCAGGCGCACGAATGACGCATTGAGCTTCGCCTATTCCTTCGCGCTTTCCAAAATCAGCCACAAGGACATCGAGATAAGCATGAACGACAACGGCTTCATGCTCAGTTTCACTGGGCAGCTCCCGGTTGAGAAGGCGCTCACGGCCGTGAATTCAAAGGACCTCAGGAAAATACTTGAGATGGCGATAAGCAACACCGAACTGCTCGGGAGGAGGTTCAGGCACTGCGCTACCCGCGCCCTGATGATTCTGAGAACTTACAGGGGCCAGACCAAGAGCGCGGGAAGGCAGCAGATGGCTGCGCGCCTGCTTTTGAGCGCAGTTCGGAGGATAAGCAACGATTTCATAATACTTAAGGAGGCGCGTCGCGAGGTGCTTGAGGACGCGATGGACATCGCCTCGGCGCAGAAAGTGATTGATGGCATCGGGCAGAAGCTGATTAAGGTGAGGCAGCTAAACTCCGGCATTCCAAGCCCTTTCGCATGGAACATCGCAATGCAGGGCCGCATGGACACGATGAAAATGGAGGACCGCCTCGCATTCATAAAAAGGATGCATGGGGAGATAATGCAGAGGATTGGGGAAAGGGACAAAAAGGCAAAAGCCGAAAAAGAGGATGATTAAATGGGAATAATGAAAAACTTTGAAACCATTGGCCCGAGTTTATGGCTCAAAAATGAAAAAACTTTGGCAATGTCCGACCTTCACCTTGGATATGAGGAAATGCTGAATTCGCAGGGCGTTATGGTCCCGCGCATAAATTTCCAGCAGATTGGGGAGGCCCTTGAAAAAAACGCTTTCCCAAGAACAGGGCGGCTGGAGAAGATAATAATCTGCGGCGACCTGAAGCACGAGTTCGGGACGATTTCAACGCAGGAGTGGAAGGAGGTGCTTGACATGCTCGGCATGCTGTCACAGCACGCGAAGGAAATAATCTTGGTGAAGGGCAACCACGACACAATTTTGGGCCCGATTGCCAGTTTCGCAGGCGTCAGGGTGGAGGAAGAGCATTTCCTAGAAAAAGAGAAGGTGCTGTTCCTGCACGGTGACAAAATACCGGCAAAGGAAAAGCTTGACGCGGCAAGAACGATTGTAATCGGGCATGAGCACCCGTGCATAACTGTTTCGGACGGGGTGAAGGCCGAAACATACAAATGTTTCCTGCGTGGAAAATTCAGGGGAAAAAATCTGGTTGTGCTGCCATCAATGAATTTCATTGCAATTGGTTCTGAAGTAACGCGCGAAAAACCCATGAGCCCATTAATCAAGAACGTGGAAGAATTCGAGGTTTTCGCGGTTGAAGGCAAAGAAATGTTCGGGCTTGGGAAACTGAAAAATCTGGCCCGAGATTGATTAGACAATTAATACGAAAAATCGTTTTTTTGCAGGAGTTCCAGCACCCTTTTCCTGAACTCCGGCAGATCCTTTTTCAGTATCTTCCCGGCCGCAGCCGGAACATGGCCTCCAGCGCCGGCTTCCTTCAGGCCTTTAACCGCTTTTTCAAGAAGCTCATTGACCTTCACCTTGAAGTCCTGCCTCCTCGCTGAAAAATGCAGGAAGCCGTCTCCATTGTCCTGCACCACGATTACTGTCCTGTTCGGCATCATTCCGCCACTGACTTTATTGATGAGCGCAGACTTGATGTTTTCTTTTGACCTGAACTCGAACCAGACAAGCTCGTTCCCGAGGAGCTCCTCTTTCGCGATTTCGAATTCCGCCAGTAGCCTGCGCAGGAGCTTGTCCATTTTCAGGGTATAAGAGGAGAACTTCGAGCGCACCAGTTTGTTCGGGGAATCGGCCTTTGCAATGAAAATGAGGAGGCTGTTGAGATTTTTGGGGGAAATGGTTTCGACAGAGGAAATTATGTCAACGCATTTCGACAATGAATGGATTGCAGTGCCATGCCTTTTCTCCGATGCCTGTACAAAGTCCTTCCACTGTTCCAACTGGCTGTCGCCCATAAGGCCGACAGAGGCAATCCACGAGAATTTTTCCATGTTCACGTGCCGCGAGAAAAGGTCGTAAGCGAGCTTCGATGCAGGGTACCTGCTCGGCTCTATTTCAGAAAAAAACTGGGGCTTCACGAAAACGGTTTTCTGCCAGCCGGAGCAGCCATAATCCCTATGGTGGTCAATCACCAGGACCTGCTTCACTATTTTTTCGGCTTTTGCCAGGGATGCAGGCTCCTGGTCAATTGCAAAGTCAACTACAATGAGCTTGCTTATCCCTTTTTTCTTCAGCATGGAAAGGGTTTTCGGGACGAGTTCGCGGGACTTGTTCTGCTGTGTTATCACTAAGTCCGGCTTCCTTCCGCGAAGCAACAGGATTGCGTTGTAAACAATCGCACCGCTGCATATGCCGTCAGCGTCAAGGTCGTGGACAATGGCGATTTTCCCCCTGCCTGGAATGTCCCTTGCAAAGGAGTCGAATGATTCAAGGCAATTTGCTGCTGCCGCATTTTTCCCTGGTGCGCCCTGCCCATTTTCATTGCCACCTGATGCATTTAATCCGGTGGCATTTGCCTGCTGCATGCAAGAATTAGAAAAGGCATTGTTTTAAAACCAGGAACAGGCAGTTGGCAAAAGCAATGGAAACCTTTTGCCTATGAGACTTATCGGCAGACAAAAAAGCAAAACAATATATTTGCATTAGCCAATAATATGTCGATGCACAAGTTCGACTTCAGGAAACTCATAATCGCGGTCGTTGCATGCGAAGCGGTAGGCTATGTCGGGGCACTGTTCACTGCGCCAGCAGTAAGCACATGGTATGCTGGTCTCAACAAGCCGGTTTTCGCTCCGCCGGATTTCATTTTCGGGCCGGTCTGGATTGCACTTTACTTCCTAATGGGCCTTGGCCTTTACATCGTGTGGTACAAGGGCATTGAAAACGTTGACACCAGGAGGGCAATTGCGCTGTTTGCATTCCAGCTCAGCCTAAACCTTTTATGGACGGGAATTTTCTTCGGCGCAAAGGACATAGGCCTGGCTTTTGCGGAAATAATCGCCCTCTGGATTGTTGTCGTGCTCACGATAGTAGAATTCGGCAGGATATCTAGAAAACCGGCAGCCCTGATGTTCCCTTACCTCGCATGGGTGAGCTTTGCGACATTCCTGAACTACGCATTCTGGCTGATGAACGGCTGAGCACAGGCCCATAGCTATAATTTGCCTGGCTATAACCTTGCCTCGGCAAGAGAGCCAAGGTTTTTATTGCGCAAAACATTACTAATTGCGGTTGCAATGATAAAAAAGCTAATTCGAAGAATCTCCCGCAGTGTCGCAGGCTGGCGGACAGGAAGGGCATACAGGCTGACCAAGGAAGCAGAAGGACTGGAATTGAGGGCCCAAAACAACTGGCAGAAATATCCAAGTCAAAAGTTCAAGGATATGAATGAAAATGGTTTGGCAATGCTTGACCTTGCGGCAGAAAAGCGCAGCAAAGCCCAAAAGGTTTTGGAAAAAGGCCAAAGGACAAGTAAAGAAGTAAAGCCACTTTTTTAACAGCCATCGCATTACCCGCCGCCAAGGGGCAGCAGTTTGAGGTATATTCATTTTGGCCAAGTCAGGGAAAAAATCCCCTTTTTTGACATCCTTCATTCAGTAATTGCAAGGGACGATGAAGCCATTGCGGTCACAAGGTACCGGCACTTCACTGAGAGATGAATTGCTGAATGCATTCTGCCTGAAGAGCGGCTTTAGGTTTTCCAGCCATGCTTTTTAGCTAGCTCTTCGGCATATTTTTCCCCTATTTCACTGGCCATGCTCCGCTCCACCTGCTTGGCAATGGAGCCCTCGAGCTTTATGCTTATGGTTTCCATACTTACGCTGTAACACATGGTAATTATTTAATCCGATCGTGTTTCTGGTTAATCATGCCGGAAATCCAGAGCGAGATAGAGTATAGCGGAGAGTTCAGGGAAGCATTCGAACTGATGGAGAACACCAGTGAGAATGCATTCATCACGGGCCGCGCGGGAACCGGCAAGTCAACTTTCCTGAAATATTTCATGGGGCATACGAAGAAAAAATCAGTGGTGCTCGCGCCGACCGGGGTCGCGGCAATCAATGTCGGCGGCCAGACAATCCATTCATTCTTCAAGATTCCCCCGCGTGTCACTGCCGATGAGGCCAGGAAAGAAGGCCTGCAGAGGAAAAAGAGGAATGGCCTTTACAGGGCGACCGAACTGATAATAATCGACGAGATTTCAATGGTTAGGGCGGATTTGCTGGACTGCATTGATATTTTCCTCAGGGCCGGCCTAGGCTCGGAAAAACCATTCGCTGGAAAGCAGCTCGCGTTCATAGGCGACCTCTACCAGTTGCCTCCGATAGTGATGGGCGAGGAAAAGGAGGCTTTCGGCCAGCAGTATGATTCGGAATATTTTTTCAGCGCGAAGGCCATGCAAAAAACAGGTTTCAGGCGCATAGAGTTCACGAAAATCTACAGGCAAAAGGACCAGGAGTTCATCGGAATCCTCAACAGGATACGGGATAAAACCGCGACAAAAGAGGATATCGAAAAAATCAACGGGAGGTTTTGCGAAAAAATTACGGATGACCGGGGCAGCATTTATGTTGTAATGACAAACGCGATGGCTGACGAAATCAACATGAAAAAGCTCGGGGAAATAATAGGGGTGCAGTACAACATCAGGGGCGCTATTGACGGTGATTTCAGGAAAAGCGCTATGCCAGCTGACGAAATCCTGCACCTCAAAAAAGGGAGCCAGGTGATGTTTCTCGTGAACGACCCCCAGAAAAGGTGGGTGAACGGCTCCCTTGGCGAGGTAACCGGAATCACGAATGAAGAGGTGCTTGTAAAGCTCCTTGACAGCGGCGAAGTGAAAGTGGCGCCTCACACTTGGGAAATATTCAGGTACAGGTACAACAGCAAAGATGCGACAATAGAAAAGGAGCCATTAGGCGCATTCACCCAATACCCCATACGGCTGGCCTGGGCAATCACAGTGCACAAGAGCCAGGGAAAAACTTTCAGCAGCATTATAATTGACATAGGGCAGGGCACTTTCGCAACCGGCCAGCTCTATGTTGCTTTCTCGCGGGCAACATCCCTAGAAGGGATAAGGCTCAGGACAAGGATACATGGGCACCACATCCTCATAGACAAAAAAATAGGCGAATACCTCGCGGAAGGCGGACCGGAGTCAGAAAAACAGGCATAGCCCGACAGCAAAGACTTTCTCAGCGAAGCGGTTCTTTTCCTTTTCCCATAAGGTTTTTTTTCCAACACTTTTCTTTTTACCGAGGCTTTTCCTTGTCCCTTCGGGACGAGGCCTCACAAAGCCCAAAAGGCTTTGTAAGGTCTTTTCGTGTCAACGAAAAGAAAAAGGCTCTGCACCGGCAAAGCGCCCTCCCCTTCCAAAGGTACTTATCCCCCAAAATCCACTGATTTAATCCTATGAATACATTGGAGAAGCTGCAGGTGCTTGGTGCGGGGACAAAGTGGGATGCATGCACGCCGGGAAGGAGCCAGCGCAGGCCGGAGGGCGATTCACGCATTGGCGCGCCTTACGGTGCGGGAGTGTGCAAGTCATTCACACCTGATGGCAGGTGCGTTTCCCTGCTGAAGGTGCTGCAGACGAATGTGTGCGTGCATGACTGCAAGTACTGCATGCATTCAACGAATTGCAGGTGGCAAAAAAAGGCAGAGTTCGATGCTGAAGAATTGGCAAAATTGTTCATGAACATGTACTTGGGGAATTATGTCGAGGGCTTGTTCCTCAGTTCGGGGGTTGTCGGGAATGAAACGCGGGCGTTCGAGAAAATGCACAGGACGGTTGAAATCCTCAGAGGGGGGAAATACAACTATCAGGGTTACATTCACCTCAAAGTCATGCCTGGCGCTGACCCTTCGCATATTAAGGCGCTTGCTGAAGTGGCTGACAGGGTTTCCCTGAACGCGGAATGCCCGAACAGTGAAGCGTTCTCTGAAATCTGCACCACAAAGGATTATGGCATTGACATTGAGCGGAGGCTCAGGATGATAAACCATGTTAAAGGCCAAAATGAAATAACTTCGGGTGTGACAACGCAGATGGTTGTCGGCGCAGCGGGGGAAACTGACAGGGATTACCTTGACGCATTGGAAAGGATGTACCTGGATTTTGGGTTGAAGAAGGCTTACTTCTCGGCATTTGACCCTGTGCAGGGGACGCCGCTTGAAAAAGAGAAAGGCACTCCTTTGCGCCGTGAAAATTTCCTTTACCGCGTTGACTGGCTGCTGCGGTTTTATCATTTCGATTTCAGGGAAGTGAAAACACTTGTGGACGAGGACGGGATGATGCCGCTCAACATCGACCCGAAAGTGAATTTTGCGCTGCACAACCCGGAAAAATTTCCCGTGGACATAAATTCCGCGGGCATTGACGAACTTTTGCATGTGCCGGGCATCGGGGTGCAGGGCGCACAAAGAATACTGAAAATGAGGGAACATTGCCACATCAGGGGGGTGGATGAGCTGAAGGCAACAGGGATTACGCTAAGCCGAGCCATGCCTTTCCTGCAGGTGAACGGGGCGAGGCAGAGCAATTTGACGCAATTCTGCGCACAACACCACATTTCTGCTTGATGGCCAGAAGGGCGATAAGGGGCAATGGAGGCAGGGATTCGCATGCAAAAGAATTACCAAGTCAACCGCGCTTGGTTCTTCAACCTGAAGGAGCGCCAGAACAATTCCGACGGCCTTATCAGCCACAGGCTGAGGACTTTCACGCGGCTCGAGGCATATCCTGAAATGCTGCTATTTTCCGTGCTTAAAGACTCCCCTGAATGGGCAATCAGGAGCGCGCTCCTCCATTTCGCAAACAGGTTCCCGACTTTTGTGATTGCGTTCCACTGCAACGGCGCTTTGTATACAAGGACGTTCCGCAAAGATGCCCGGCTGCCTGAGAGGAAGGGCTTCAGTTCGCCGGAAGAAGGTCTCAGTTGGCTGAGGGTTGTCCTGGCGGGGCAATTTGATGAGCGGTTCGAGGCTGATGCGGAGCTCGCGGAGGAGCATTATGAGAAATTTTACAACTCGCAATTCATTCCGGACAGGAGGAACCTCGGGCTGCAGCGCAGCAGGATGCGGGAAGCCGGGGGCATCCAGGAAGGCAGCATCGAGTGGAAAGCCATGCGAAGGGAAAGGTTTGTGAAGCCGAACACGACGCTGAAGGAATTCTGCTGAACACAACGTCGCACATTTTTTGGAATGAAAAACAACCTTTTCCTTTCTCTTGACATCGCAACTTTGTAGTTGCGATGCCTCGCCCCCAAAGGGGGCAAGGAAAGAGAACAGCTTACGCAGAAATAGCCATATACTCTAGATTACCATAAAAAAGCTGTTTACCAAATTCCAGGGACCAGCCGGTACTTCACTTTTCCGCAATATTCCCTGTATCCTTCGAGATCCATCAAAAGTAATTTTTCCTCATCAATTATCCTGAAAAATATCGCGATTATTATCGGCACAAAAAACGCCAATGAAAAGTATGAGCCAAGTGCAAGCGGCATGAACAAAAACATCAGTATTGTGCCCACATACATCGGGTGCCTGACAACTGCATATGGACCGGTAGAAATGACCTTTTGATTCTTTTCTACCTCTACAATGCGCGAGGCATGGGTGTTTTCCCTGAACACCAAAAAAACAATCATGTAACCAATGAAAACAAGGGCGTCTGAAACTGCAACGAGCCAAAATGGCACATCTGACCAGCCAAACCTGTAATCAAGGCCAGGGACCAAAAAGGCAATGAAAAAAAGCAGCTGGGTTATTTTGATTATCTTTTTTTCCTGAACTTCCTTTTCCTTGAACCTCATCCGCTTCTCCAGAAGCCCTGGGTCGTGCCTAAAAAGGTATGAAACAACAAAAATGAACGGAACGAACAAAACACACAGGAAAACCCAAGCCTCCCAGTAATTCAAAGAGCCAGCAGGCAAAAAGAGCATTAATGCGACGGCCAGGACGCCTGCAGGAAAAAACAGGAAAATCTTTTTCTTTATCCCCTGCACTTTTGCATCATCCATAATGGCAATCCACTCATTAGGCTTTTCAGATTACAAGGCATCCAAACCATTATTTGCGAACAAACTTAATGCCGATTACAATAAAAACAAGACCTAAAATTGTAAACGCAGGGGATTTCATATCCAAGCCATAAATATAACTAAAAGCATTTACCAGAAGCATGGCAAACCCAATGCACGCCATTATATAACCTGAAATTTTTTGATTGCCTGAAATCATAAATCATATATTAAATTCAGGTATATAAATATTTTCAAAAATCATTTTTTACCTGCTTCCCCTGCTTTTCAAGCACAAAATGGAAAAAAGCGGCAATGTAAAGGCAAATCGCCACGATTGCCGGCAAAAGCATATTAAAACCCCTGCCAAAAAGCGAGGCAGATGCAATTAGCAGGAGCGACAGGAAAACCAAATAAAGGCCTGCAAATGAAGGCGTGATTCTCAATTGGACACCGATTTGATATTCCACAAAACTTTATATAATCCAAACGAGTCATTCCTGCATGCCCTACGAGCACGTGAACAGCAATGGAACCAGATACCACCTGAACTCAATGACAGGCGGAAGGAACGGCAAAACCATTTACTTCTTCTCGAAGGAGCCGAGAAGCCCGTGCGACCTGCCTCCCGGATTCATTATTGTGGAGAACCCCCTCACGAAGCTGCCGATACTGAAAAAGAAATAAATGCCCTTGCTATTTTACCTTCGCCAATCAATGCCTTTGACAGGCCGCCAGGCTTTTTCGCGGGGATTGCCCGGCCAGCCTTAACACCAGGAAAGGTTTAAATAAGTAACAGTTATAAAATATAACTATTCGGAGGGGTTACAATGAATTCGGCTTCAGGGGCTATTTCGCTTGTTTTTATTCTTTCCATGCTCCCGGTTTTTGGGCTGGCAGGCAACCTGGCGGTTTCATCAGCGAATTATGACCCGGCACCCGCAATTCCGGGCAGGTCAATGGATTTCACAGTTCACATTTACAATAATTCAAATTATGACGCAAAGGACGTAATAGCCGAGCTCGGGCTGAGGCAATCTGATGCTTATTCAGATTTCCCGTTCAGCCCTGATTCCGAAGGCGGAACGGTAAAGCAATTGGGCAACCTGCCGGCTTACCAGTCCGCAACAGCGAAGTTCAGGATTCTCGTTGACCCGCAGGCGCTTGACGGCCAGTACACCATCAGCATAAAGGCAGGGGAAGACGGCAAGGCAAGCCTTTCGGTGCCATTCACTGTAAGGATACTCAGCCGAAAGCCGATAATTTCACTGGAATCGTCTTCGCCGGACTCTGCCGCAATCGGGAAGATGGTAACTCTCGCAGTTTCGATAAGGAACACAGGAAGCAGCAGTGCTGAGGGCATTTCAATAGGCATTGGCGAGGACAGGACGGTGACCACTACAGGCGCCGTGGTAGAGCGGTCGGTTGTCCCTCTCGGTGCGGCTTCGATACAGATACAATCCCTTTCACCCGGCAGGGATGCGAATGTCGAATTGCCCGCAATAATCAACCCGGGCACGGAGCCTAAGGCATATTTCATTCCAATAGTGATAGAGTTTTATGACGAAAACAAGGTGAAATACACACAAACGGAGTATGCCGGCCTAAAGGTTTCGAGCGAGGCGGAGCTCCGCGCATCAGTGTCAGGGATTGTCCCTGCATTTTCCCAGGGGGAAAAGTCGAGGGCCATAATCAACGTGTTCAACAGCGGCACGGGAAAGGCAAGGCTCGCTTCCGCAAGGGTATCTTCGGATTTCGCGGGCATGGGGCCGCAGGATTATTATATAGGCTCGCTTTCCCCTGACGAATCATACTCGTTTGAGACAGAGGCAAGCGTTCCGGAAGGCACTGCACCGGGAAAACATGAGTTCATGCTGCAGATAGATTACAAGGACGCTTTCGGGGAATCGAGGACTGTTGAAAGGACCATTGAAGTGGATGTGCTGCCCGCGGCAAGTGCAAAAGGCAGCGACCCGTGGCCCGCCTATGTGGTGCTGGCCGCAGGCATTGGCGCGGCATTTGCATGGTTTATCGCAGCTAACAGGAAAAAACAGGCACATCCAGGCAACTGAGGGGGCATGTTCAATGGACAAAAAAAGGCTTGATGCAATTTCGGAAAGCTTCATGCTTTTCATGCCTTTTTTTTTCGGAAACCTCCTTAGGGCAAAATGGTGCGAGCAGCCTCACCACATAGGCCCAAGGATAAAGGTCCTGTTCATGCTCTCTAAGGCAAAGCCAGCGCCGATTTCTGAAATAGGGAGGAGGCTGTGCATCTCCAAGCCAAACATGACAACGCTCATCGACGGCCTTATCAAGGAAGGCCTTGCCGGGAGGGCACATGACAAAAAGGACAGGCGCATAATAAACATCGAAACAACGAAAAAAGGCCTCCGCGAAGCGGAAAGAGAGGCCTCCAGAATAAAGGAAATAATTGCCACGAACCTCTCAAAATTGGGCGAACGCGACCTGGAGGAACTAGAGGCCGCAATTGAAAAGACAAAAGGTATTTTATCAAAGCTCGAAGGGGAATCGAATGCCGCATGAAAACACAGGAAAACCGGGGGATAAAAGCAGCATTGCAGCTGCACCGAAGGCAGCGGGAAGGCTGAAAAAAATGATTGAAAACCCTATAGCAGTGCCTTTGGGCATATTGCTCCTTGCGGCAATTGCCGCCGCAGGCATCCTTTCAATCCAGCAGATGGACAGCACCATTTACATCGAAAAATCTGAAATAAGCAGCCAGACAGTGACTGTAAGCCCGCAGAGCACGGGAATCCTTGAGAAGGTTTTCGTGAACGAGGGCGACATTGTGAGGAAAGGCCAGTTAATTGCGAGGGTAAGCGGCAGCAACGTCACTTCAAAGAGCGACGGCATTGTTGTCAGTGCAAACAAGGCAATAGGGCAGACAGTGGGCCAAGCCGACGCATTGGCGAGCATAATGGACCCGAAAGAACTCAGCATCATCGGCCGGCTGCAGGAAGACAAGGGCCTGAATCAGGTAAAGCCGGGCCAGATTGTGAAATTCACCGTGGACGCTTTCGGCCAGAAGGAATATTCCGGGGCGGTTGATTCCGTGAGCGAGGTGCCAAGGCAGCAGGACATCGTGTTCAGCATTTCAGACAAGCGCCAGGAAAAAGAATTCAACGTAAAGGTGCTTTTCAATGACAAGGAATACCCCGAGCTGAAGGACGGCATGTCCGCGAAAATGTGGATTTACAAGTGAATTTTTTTTGCCATGCGGAAAACCCCATCCCCAAACGCCCAAGAAAACTTAAAATTCAAGGCCTTTAAGGCCCAGGAATGCCTTGCAAGGTTGGATGGCCATGGACCAAAAAGACAGTGCTGCGGAAAACGGCAAAGGCGATAACCTGCGCTGGTGGGTTCTCCTGACGGTAATAATAGGCACTTTCCTCGGCAGGCTGGACCAGACTATAGTATCGCTTGCTACGCCGAGCATAATCCAGGATTTCTCGATAACTGTTTCCGAAGCAGCGTGGATATCGACGGCGTACATCCTCGCGAACGCGATTTTTGTCCCGGTGTGGGGCAAGCTCGGCGACACGAGCGGAAGGAAAAAAGTATACATTCTGGGCTTTGTAGGATTCATAATCGGTTCCATGCTGGCGGGCCTTGCATGGGACCTGAATTCAATGATATTGTTCAGGGTTATTCAGGCAATCGCAGGCTCTGCTGATTACCCGACAGCGATGGCGATAATAGCAGTGACATTCAAGGCGGGAAAGGAAAGGGCGCAGGCGCTTGGCCTCTGGTCAACTTCATTTGCCGCTGCATCTGTTTTCGGACCGCTGCTCGGCGGGCCCCTCATAGACCTTTTCGGCTGGCGCTCGGTTTTCCTCATCAACATCCCGATAGGCATTATCGGCCTGGCAATGGCGATGTTTTTTGTCAAGGAATCGGTTTCTGATAAAAGGACAGTGAAATTCGACTGGCCGGGCGCAATAACATTGGGGATAGCGCTTTCCTCGCTTGTGCTGGTTCTCGACAAGGGACTTGATTGGGGCTGGCTTTCCGGGGTGAGCATCATGATGTACATCATTGTTGCACTGTTCGGGCTGATTTTCATAAGGATAGAAACAAGGCACGATGAGCCGATAATAGACCTCGGATTTTTCAGGAACCCCGCTTTTGTCGGGGCGATAGTGAACAACTTCATCGTGTTCATGGGCCTCATCGGCGGGATTTTCCTGGTGCCCGTTTTTGCCCAGACCTTCCTCGGCTATGATGCGACCTCGACAGGCCTTATTTTCATTCCAATGACATTCAGCCTGTTCATTGCAGCGCAAATAGGCTCGAGGCTCGATAACATAGACGCCGGCAGGGTAATAGCGATAAGCACGCTAATCGCAGCGATAGGCATGTTCTCGTTCGTTTTTTTCATCGATGCGCGCTCCACCGCGCTCGATGTGATACTGCCCCTTTCATTGATGGCTTTCGGCATAGGGCTTGCAATGAGCCAGCGCACAAACATAATTGCATCAACCGTGCCTGAAAACGAGATAGGAAGCGCATCATCTGCCCTCGCGCTGGTGAGGAACATCTCAGGCGCTTTCGGGATAGCGCTCTTTGCCACAATACTCCAGGACTCCACCGAAAGCCATGTGCTCGCGCTCGCGAGGGAAAGCGTCGTGAATTCGGCGGGCCAGCTCGCTTATGCCCAGGCCTCGACACTTATAATCCTAAAGGCACAGGTGCTGGCATACCACGACGTTTTCATCGCATCCGCAGCCATCCTTTTCATCGGCGCAATCCTCGCTTTCTTCATAAAGCCCGGCACGGCAGCAAAGCCAAATACAGGTGTATTCGCCGAAGCATGATGCAGTTCAAAGAGCTGCCGGGCAGATGGCAATGTTTAATTTGAGTATCGTTACCTATAGTGGTCACATGAACGAATTCCGCCTGCCCATTGAAAAAGCAACAGAGGCAAAGGACTCCTTGTTCCGCAAGCTGCAGAAATTCTCCACCGGGAACAAGCCAGTGCTCGCGGACCTGCGCCTCGAAATATCCAACGGCCTTGCAGCGGGGGCACTGAACGGAAATGCGAAGGGCGCTGCCCGCGATTACGGCGCCGACATCGGGGCACGGGTTTTTTATGGAAGGAAAATGACCGCCGGGGGCTTTGTGGGAAAAAGCCTCGGGGCAAAAGACTTTGAAAAGATCGGGCAGATTGCTGATTCGATGCTGAAGCTCGCACTGAAAAGGGCGAAGTTCAATTCCGTGCAGAAGGAAAAAATTGCAAAAAAATACCCAGAAGAGGCAAAAGGCATTCGTGCCCAAAAATTCGCGGACATCCCCGCGGCGCAGGCTGAATGGGAAAAGCCATTCAGGAAAAATCCTCTTGACGCGAGCATCGAGGAATTCATTTCGCGCTCGGAAAGCATATCAAGGGAAATCTCAAAGATTGATGGGGTTGCGACCAACAGCATTTCAATAATGTCCGCAATGGAAAAAAAAGTATTCACGAGCAGCGAAGGCTCGCTCATAGAGCAGACAAGGGCAATGACCCAGCCTTCCGTTTACATCGCTGCCAGCGGAAAGGCGATGGAAACATACCACGAGTGGATTGCCGAGGCAAAAGGCCTTGAGGCCCTTGAAGGCGACAATTCACACGGGAAAAGCCTAGAGGAATTCGCGGAATTCATCGCAAAAGGGACTGTCGAGCT
>CABMIU010000026.1 GCA_902386385.1 uncultured archaeon | reverse complement strand
GCTGCTTTGCCTGTCCACGAGCGTCATCACGGCGTCATAAGCCTGCGGCTTTGCCGCTTTCGGCAGCTTGAATGACACCTCTTTTCTGTCCGAAGCGTTGATTTCCACGGGGCTGTCGGCAGTTTCGGTTTGCCCGACTTTTTCCCCATATATTGTCCGATAATATGTTTCGAATTCCGGCTCCACTGCGATTTTCTTTCCCGCCCTGTTCAGCACAGTGCAGGTCGCTATGAGCGTTTCAGTTTCCGCAATATCAACGCCCTGGCCCGGCGTGTAATGGTTTCCGTCTTTTTCATTTTCAATTTCAAGGTAGCATGTTTCCGGCAGGACCTCAATGCCCCCTGTCCCTTTCAACGTGACTTTCCCCAAGGCTGCGAATGCGAGAGGCAACCCGTTTGAGTTCCTGCTAGCCACCCATAATTCGTATTCCCCTGAGAGGCCTGCAGGTGCAGTGTACTTTATTTCCTTGGCAACTTCGCTGTTCTCGGCAAGGCTGACAACTTCATCATAAACGACCCGGTCATAATAATTCTGGGAATTGCCATCGGTTTTTATGAGTTCCACGCCATACCTGATTTGCGGCTGTGCCCCTTCGCGGTTTGTAAGGTCAAAATAAATCGTGAAAACATTGTCTTTCTGCGAAACAATCTTCGCACCGTATATATTCACCGTGGCAACAACCACGGCGTTTCCCTGTGCCTGCTCCGCCACCGCGACAGATGAAAGCAGGAGCATTGAAACAGCCAAAAAGCATGGAATGAATGCCTTGGCTTTTTCTGGAGTTAGGCCTGAGTTCAATATTATCGCATCCAATGAGGGATATTATCGCCTATGTACAATAAATACTTTTCTTCTGCAATTTTTGCCGATTATCCTGCAATCCCCCGAAGTTTAGCCGCAGCCCCGAAAAACGCGATGGAACTGACTTGATTACTTGGGGAATATTTAATAATCCGAGGAGTGTTAATTAATCGGTCAAAATGCCGGAGCCTGAAAAGCAAGCCAGTGCAGGGCAGCAGAATCCTGCACAGCAAAAGGCGCCTTTTGCCGCCGCAGGAAAATCATTTCTCCCGGAAACAGAAAGCACTTTCTGGCCATGGCTGTTCGTAGCGGTTTTTTCCCTTTCCATCCTGGTTTTTTATGTCCCTTATAACCATGAAACAAAGCAGCTCGATGCCCAAAAGCTTGTTTCAGTGCTCCTGTTCAGGGACCTTGCATTCTCCCTGGAGGAGCTTGACCGCGCACTGGGCGTTGCAGGCCTCGGCCTGATGGCAATCGCCCTTTCGATAGGCCCGCTTTCAAGGCTTTTCCCGAAAGTATTCGGGCTTTACCTCCACTGGAGAAAGCCGATAAGCCTTTCGGCGCTCGCAGCGATAATAGTGCACGGCACATACATGTTCGCGACGAGGTATGCACCCAACCTCGCAGAATCCCTGTCAAGCCTGAACGATTATGCATTGCTCCTGACAGGCATTGCCGCAACCATAATATTCGGACTTGTTGTCGCGGTTTCAAGGAAGGAAGGGGTGCAGGTCTTGGGCTACAGGAAGTGGAAGCTAGTGCAGAACACGGCATACGCCGGCCTCGCACTGGTCGTTGCGCACTTCGTGATAATAAAAACCGAGAACGGATACTTTGATGTTACGCCTTTCGCCCTCGCCGCATTTGCTGTCGCGGTGTTCGCTGTCGCACAGAGGGCGCTGATTCTGCTGGCAGCCGTGCCGGAAACGGAAAAATCCGAGCACCACTTCGGCGAGCCGGGAAACAACTGAAAAGCGGCAAAGCCGAGGGCCGCACTTTTATTTTTTCTTCAGCCTGACGTTCCATGTTTTATTCGACTTGACTTTTAATGTTTTATTCAGTTTGACTTTTCAGGTTTTCTTGAATTTAACTCCCTGCGGCGTGTCTAGGAGTTCGAATCCTTTCTGCCTGAGCTCCTGCCTTATCCTGTCCGCTTCCGCGAAATCCTTTTCCTTCCTGGATTTTTCGCGCTCAGCAATCAAGTCACGGATTTCCTTCGGCGCCTTTTCCTCCGCCTTTTTCCCGAATTCAAAGAAGCCGAAAACCGAATTGAGCTCTTTCATGAAAGCGATTGCTTCCTGTGCATCCGCCTTCGAGGGTCCGCCTGCGGCAAGAATTGAATTTATTTTAGATTGGAACCCATTGAGTTCTGCCCATGCGTTAGGGAGGTTGAAGTCCTCATCCATGCATTTCTCAAAACCGTGCCTTGCCCCCGAAATTGCAGTTTTAACCTCATCGCCATTGTCCTTGCCATCCGCATCCAGCAGGCCCTGTATCATCGCGTTCCACTTTGCGAGCCCCTTTGCCGCATTCACAATGTATTCGTCCCTGAAATCCACCCTCGACCTGTAATGGAGGCCCGCAATGAAGAACCTGAAGGCCTTCGGGTCGAATTTCCCGAGGAGCTGTGGGATTGTGATGAAATTCCCTAGGCTCTTCGACATTTTCTCGCCAGCGACATTGAGGAAGCCTGCGTGCAGCCAGTATTTCACGAACGGCTTTTCGCCGAAAGCGCATTCGCTCTGGGCGATTTCATTCTCGTGGTGCGGAAAAACCAGGTCAACGGCACCGCCATGGATGTCGAATTTATTTCCGAGGTACTTTGTGCTCATCGCACTGCATTCTATGTGCCAGCCCGGCCTGCCGTCGCCCCACCTGCTCGGCCATGATGGCTCGCCTTCCCTTGCCTTTTTCCAGAGCGCAAAGTCAGCCGCATCGCCCTTTTCATACTTGTCGGTTTCAACCCTCGTGCCGGTCATTCTTTTCTTCGGCTTTATGCCGCTGAGTTTCCCGTATTCCGGGAATTTTGAAACAGAGAAATACACGCCGTCCTCGGTCTCGTAAGCGAACCCCTTTTTCTCTAGCGCCTCTATGACTTCGAGGATTTCCTTCATGTGCCCCGTGACGCGCGGCATCACGCTCGGCCTCTTTATGCCGAGGGCATCCAGGTCCTTCATGAAAAGGCTTATGTTCTTTTCCGCGAGGCTGAAAATGGTGGTGCCATCCTCGTCCGCGCGCCTTATGAGGTCATCATGCACATCGGTAATGTTGACCACATACTTTACTTTGAAGCCCTTGTACTCCAGGTAGCGCCTGATTATGTCAAATGCGGTGTATGTGCGCGCGTGGCCTATGTGCCCAGGCCCGTAAACAGTCGGGCCGCAGACATACATGCCGACCTCGCCCTTCTTCAGCGGGACGAATCCCTCGACCGAGCGGGAGAGAGTATTGTAAACCTTCAAAGACATGGAATCGCCGAAGCCAAGAATACCGCCAAACCCTGAAAAAATCGCCGCCAAAAAAACCAAGGCAATGCCTTTGGCCCGAATTATATGGCCAGGCAAATTAATATATTTGGAAGCCCTTGCTTTTTAGGTAGTAAAAAATGCAGGTGAATAAATCACACAATGGCCAAGCAACCCAGGGGCACCTCAGCCTGGGGCGTGTGCCCCACCTTACGCACAGGGGACTCATGGCGAGAAAATTATTCAGGAAAATGCGACTGGCTGCTGAGCTTGGGCCACTTCCTGAAAAAACCGATAACCACCATAAAGACGGGGAGCCGGTTTTTGCCCAGCCTGAACTCCCAGGGCTTGGAAAAGCCTATTTCAGGACGCTCAGGACACAAATCGGAAAAAAGCTCGGGACGACAGGATACCATGTCCCGCCGTACATAAAGCGCATTGCAGGCAACATCAAGGCGCTCCGCAGAGAAAAAAACAGGCTTGAAGCACTCCTCAAAAGCGATACAGCGGCAAGGAATTACCTTGAAAAAGTGGAAGCAACGGACGAGAAAATCGAAGAAAAGCGCAAATTGTACTTGATAAAAATACTGCTCGGGGAGGAGAAAATTTAAGTTAAATTCGGTCAGGCGAATTATTATATCTGGAAGCCCTTGCTCTTTACATCAAGCCGGGAAGTTTTTGTGCTCCGTGGCCTGATGGATAATTGGAATGGAGACACGCAATGCCTGCAAAAAATTCCACCCTGAGAGGATTCCATCCCGAAGTGACAGGAACACACACACTCAGGAACATCCCACCCCGCACAATGGCGAGCAAATGGTTTGCACGGGCGATTGCTGAAAACATTAATTGGGCGGAGCATATTGCCAAAAAAGCCGGATATCGTTATGGCATCGCAGATGACCACGCAGTAACCGCACTTGCACATAATGCCCTGATGGAAACTATCGCCTCGCACCCTGATTTATTAGAAAAAAATAAATTGAATAACAGGATGAATCTCTATCATTCTGTAATCGCCAATAATATGGCCGATTATTGCCGAAATAATAAATCATTTGTCGTGTCAGCTTCAAGGGGGAAACCTGCAGGTATTTTTGTGTCTATGGATGAGGCAAAATCCGGGGACGGCAGGGCGACATCCAACAATGAGACATATAAAGCTGAAGACAAGGCAACACTTCATAATGTAATAGCAGCAAAACCTGCAGTTAAAATGCAAATTGAGCGGGCGCATTCCAGATTAATTAATGAAATCAACGCAGAGATATTCAGGCGTTATGGGAAAAAGCATGCTCCGCTTTACAGTGCGGCATTCCTGCTCTATACTGACCCTATATTCGTGGATGCGACTGGCAGAAGTGGAATAGCCAAAAAACTCTCGAAAAGCAAAGAATTCAGGGAAAGTCATAAAATCAGCCTAAAAAATAGGATTATGGAAATCCTTGATGGCGATACTTTACGAGAAATAGAAGTAGGAATCATGCTTGGAATAACAGAAGGAAGGGTATCACAAATACTAAGCAAGACTACCCGACTCGTGAAATTCAACCCCGTTCTAATGGAGTACGCGCATGAATTGCGGGAGTTGGCTGCGCAAAAGAATTAATCCAAATTATATCAAAGGGAAAATACGGCGGGCATTGGCTTCGGGCCGAAGAGGTTTCAAGCCGGGGCTTTATTCCTCGTCCCCTTCGGTGTCGAACTCATCATCGAGGCCCTTCATTTCCTCGAACTTCTTTTCCTGGTCTGTGACAAGCTTGAACTTGCCCTTCTTCACTTCAAGCGTGAGGAGCTCGCCGCATTCCTCGCAGCGCACGAAATCCCCCTCATCATGCTCGCTGGAGTCCAGTTCCATGGGTTCCTTGCACAGCGGGCAGGTCACTTTCATCATTGCTGAGGCCATAAAAACCGTACCTAATCCGCCCAGCAAATATTTATAAATTTTCCCCGAAGGCTAAATCCAAGCCCAAAAGCATTAGCACTTCAACATAACCAATATAACGTCCAATAGGACAGGGACAAATATAGATTTGAATTGCAATGAAAAAGGACAATTCGGGGGGAGTAAAGGCATTTTTGGATAATGTGATTCAGAAAATCATCTGCACAACAAGCCTCAGCACGAAGTCAGCGAACATCATGAGGCCGATGCTTACAACCGCGAACATCGCATTGGAGAAGGAACTCGTTTCCTTTGCCAGCCTGCCGATGCGGTAAATCACATAAATGCCCGCGAAAATCCCTGCAAAAAGTACAACCGCAAGGAACATTGAAAGCGGGAGCATTGCCTGCGAGGAAGAGTCAAGAATCGGCTGCAAAGCCGCGGCAACTTCGTCCAGTGAGGCGCCCTGCCCCTGAAGGGAAGCGACTTTTTCAAAGAAGCCTGGAATTGCAGCAAAAACCGATGCAATAACGAGTGCGCCTACAACCGCGATGATAAGGAAGTTCACTGAAAAAGCGGACATCGCACCTGCAAAGCTAGCCTTGGAGTCAGAGCCCTTGAAGAGAAGGAGCATCAGGTAAATGACCGCGGAGGACAAAAGCCATGCCACGAGGCCAAGGCCGGTTGAAAGCAGCACCTTTGCAAAATCGATTGAGAGGCCGACAAATGAAAAGAAAGCAAGGCTGAGAACCGTAGGCAAGAGGAAGAATAAAAAAGCAAGGGGAATGCTAGGCTTCCTGAACTGCGAATCAATTAGCGACCTGAACATGCAAACCGAGTATACAATGCAAAAAACAACTATTTAAAGATGCCGAATGGCGGAAAATAGCCTTTTGGCCGTTATTCAAAGCCCATGGTCGAATTGCCACCGTTCCGCCAAAAAACAGCGGCATATTTGCTGAATCCATGGTGTCAGAAAAAATTGTCAAATGAAAGGCCAATGCCCTTTGCGTCCCTTCCTAGCCGATAATTCCCTGAAAGTATTCTCGAAAAATCATGCGAAGTAAGCTTCCTCAGTACGGGAATTTTCCTTTTCCACATCCTTGCCTCGTTCGGGTCAATGCAGTAAATTTCGCCTTTGAACGGGAACACGGCGAATGAGTGGTCCTCGAAGCGCAGGAAAGCTGCAGGAAGACCGAGTGCCCTCAGGCCGGCTATTGCAAGGTGTGCATCATCAACACATCCGCCGATATGCGGAAACACCCCGAATCTGCCTCGAACACTTTCCGGAACCTCATGCAGTTCAGGGCCAAGGTAAATAACCCCGCTCGCAAGTATTTTTTCAGCGGGCCTTTTCGCATAAAGGCTTTTCAGTTTCGCGAGCGTTATTTTCTTCAAGGGCATTGCAGAGATATAATCCCCAATCGCTTTCGCCTTTTCGAGCAAGGTCCGGCCGGAAAATGCATGTGCCCATTTTATTATTGCAGGAGTCGGCATTACTAGGCGGCTCGGCTTCATTGAAGAGCATTCCCCTGCAAGTTCGCTGAAAATGCGGTAAATGCTTGTTGCCCTGTGTTCAGGCCCGAGAGGATAGCGCTCCGGGAATTTCTTCACTCGGCCAAGCGGCAGGCTTTGCCCTGCATTCCTGCGCATTGAAGCAGCCATAAGTGCAAGCCAATAAACGATGCTAAGCTATCCGAACGAGCTCACTTCAGCAAGTAGCTTTTTTGCCTTCGCGTCCTTTTCGAAATGCTTCCTCACAGGCTCCACGAGATTGTTTATCTGGCCGGCGGTTGCGTTCTTGAGGTCCATGGGGTGCAGCTTCCCCGCAGCGAAAGCGGACTCCAGCTCCGCGTAAGATGAATATGAAACATTGCCGCCGAACTTTTCAGGGCGCTCGACCGCGAATTCCTTAAAGCTCGGGGCCTCGAAAACAATGTACCTGCAGTATTCCAGCACGGGGTTGTCCCCGACCACTTTTTCGGGGCAGTAGGCCTTGCTTATCTTGCGCCTGATTTCCTGTTCAGAATCCGTCATGAAGATTGCGGAATCCGGGTTTGACTTCGACATCTTCTTGGCAATCGCGGCATCCGCTCCTGCAAGGCTTGTTTTCGGCGGCTCGCCAAGGCCCATGAGCATGTGGTGTGAAACAATCACCGGCTTCTTGTACCCGAGTTTTGGCGCGACTTCCCTTGCAAGCACGTTCACTTTGCGCTGGTCCATGCCGAGCTGGCAGATGTCAGCCTCGAGGTGGAAAATGTCCGCAGCCTGCATGCACGGGTAGAAAATCTGCGCTGCCGAAAGCTCTTCCTTTTCAGAGCGCCCCATTATCTGGCTGCAGCGCGTTATTCTTGAAACTGAGTTGAGCCTGCCAACCTGCAGGACCTTGAGCCAGTAATCAGTGCTATTCATCGCGTCCGAGGCCCATAGGAACTCGACATTGCCGAGGTCCATTCCGCAGGCCTTCCAGACCTCGATGAAATAATTCCCGGTCGTGCGGATTTTCTCGAGGTCACCACCGAGCTTGTTGTTCATCAGGGCAAACCAATCAGCAACCCAGAACTTGAAGTGTATGCCTGCCTTTGTCAGCTTGTTCACGTTGATTGCACGGAGCAGGCCCTGGGCAATGTGAATCCTTCCCGAAGGCTCGAAGCCATCATACGCAATGGGCTGTTTCTTTTCCTCGAGCAATAGGCGAAGCTCTTCCTCGGTTATTATCTCCTCGCCAACCTGCTTTATGAGCCCAATGCGCGAATCAATGTCCATCCGAATCCCAAAACCGCTGCATTGCAGACAGACCTAAAGTTGCCAGAATCATGTTATAAAGCTTTTTCACGTTTCATGGCAATATGCCCAGCAAAAAAAAGGTTGTGCTCACATTCGGCACATTCGACATCCTCCACCCGGGGCACATCTCCTATTTGAGGCAAGCGCGTGCCTTGGGCAGCAGGCTTGTCGTGGGAATTGCGACAGACAAGAATGCGGAGAAGGAGAGGGGCAGGAAGCCATTGTTCAGCCAGGAACAGCGCAGGGAAATCGTCGCGTCCCTGTCGTTCGTGGATGAAGCCATTGTCGGCTTCGAGGATGACAAGATAAAAATGGTTGAAAGGGTGAAGCCTGGCATTGTTGCGCTGGGGTATGACCAGAAGCCCTCGGACAAGGAGCTTGCGGCCGAATTTGAGAGGCGGGGCATAAAGGCAAAAATAGTGCGGCTAGCGCCATACTCACCGGAGGAATACAAGAGCTCGAGGATAAGGGAGAAAATTGCAGGGGCAAAGTGAACAATGGGTATTATTAACCACAAAAACTTTCCTTTTAAGGAGTGATTTCATGCCGCGCTGGGGTGCTTCAAGTCTTAAGAAAAAAGCAAGGAAAAACCTTTCGAGGGTGGGGCAAATCCCGAGAGATCTTGTTTCGAGCAGAAGTGTCAGGGATAAAATGGGTGTCAAGGCTCAATGGAGAAATTTTTCCCGCCCCGGCGTCGAGGTTGAAGCCCGAAAATACGATACCATTGACAATATGCTGACAAGACTGCGCCACCCAAAACAAATTAGAGCGGCAGTACAAAGGCTGCACGAAAGCGGGTGGGTCAAGCCAAGGGAAAATGGATGGGAAGCGGCTTACAGGAAAAGTAAACAACTCAGGTGATATTGCCCAGTTCCAGTGAAAGGCAGGGGAAATAAGCAGGGGCAGGAAATGGATTTTGCGATAGCCAAAATTGCTTCTTTCAATTCTGTCAAATAATGCTTTCAAATGCCCTACCGCAACCCTTTTAAATTTTCCAAGCGCATATAGTCTATGGCAAAGGGCAAGGTTTCAGGCGAGACAGCGCTGACTTTTGACGATGTTCTCATTGTTCCGGCGGCCTCCAGGGTGCTGCCGAAGGATGTTTCGCTCAGCACAAGAATCACCCGCAATATAAAGCTCAACATGCCAATTGTCAGCTCGGCAATGGACACAGTGACCGAGCACGCGACAGCGATTGCAATCGGCCGCGAAGGCGGAATCGGGATTATTCATAAAAACATGAGCCCTGAGGCCCAGGCCTCTGAAGTTGAGAAGGTCAAGCGTGCCGAATTCTGGATAATAAACAATCCTGTGACTATTTCATCGCATGACACCATTTCGCGCATACTCAGCCTCAAGAGGGAATTCGGAATAAACAGCTTTCCGGTGGTTGACAACGGAAAGCTTGTAGGCATTGTAACTAACCGTGACCTCCTGTTCGAGGACAGTCCGCAGAAAAAAGTCTCCGAAATTATGACACTGAGAAAGGAATTGATTACTGTCGAGAAAGCGGTTGCCTATGAGGAGGCGAGGAATATCCTGCACAAGAACAGGATTGAGAAGCTCCCGATAGTTGACAAGGACGGCATCCTCAGGGGCCTTATCACAATTACGGACATACAGAACAGGCAGAAGTACCCGAATGCCCTGAAGGACCCGCGGGGAAGGCTCATTGTGGGAGCAGCGGTAGGGCCGAAGGACGACAAGAGGATTGAGGCGCTCATAGAAAAGGAAGTTGACGTAATAGTCGTTGACACTTCGCACGGCCACTCGCAGAACGTGATTGATGCGGTGAAGCGTTACAAGAAAGCGCACAAAATAGACATCATTGCGGGAAATGTCGCGACAGCGGAAGGGACAAAGGCGCTAATAAAGGCAGGGGCAGACGGAATCAAAGTGGGCATCGGCCCCGGTTCAATCTGCACCACGCGTGTAATCGCGGGGGTTGGCGTGCCGCAGATAACCGCGATAATGGACTGCGCAAAGGCAGCGGGCGACACCCCGGTAATAGCCGACGGCGGCATCAAGTATTCGGGGGACATAACAAAGGCGATTGCCGCAGGCGCGAGCGCCGTGATGATTGGCTCCCTGTTCGCGGGCTGTGAGGAAACCCCCGGCAAGACAGTTTACATGAACAACCGCAAGTTCAAGCAGTACAGGGGGATGGGTTCCGTAGGCGCGATGATGCAGGGTTCCAAGGACAGGTACTTCCAGAACGAAATCACCGAGGAGCGAAAGTTCGTGCCCGAGGGAATTGAAGGCGTGGTGCCTTACAAGGGCAAGGTTTCCGAAATCGTTTACCAGCTCATGGGAGGCCTGCGCTCCGGAATGGGCCTCACGGGCTCAGAAACGATAGAGCAGCTGCGCAGGGGCAGCAGGCTCGTGAAGATAACGACAGCCGGCCTGAGGGAATCGCACCCGCACGACGTGACAATTACAGAAGAGGCGCCGAACTACTGGAAGTGACCAGCCTTTTTCTTTCTCTTGAGAAGAGAAAGAAAAAGCCTGGGGAAAAAGAAAGAGAATGGCTTCGCAGAAAAAGCTTGGCTAAAAATGAAAAGAACTGATAACTCTCCTTATGCTACCAACTGGCCAAAATCCTTCCAAATGCCATGCTGAACCATCCAATTTAAAACCAAATTAATCCAAAACTAATTCGGGGTTTGCTTGGAACAGTTCACCGAGGAAGAGAAGGCCATACTCACGCCCTTCTGCTCGAACATTGACAGGGATGTTTTCGCACTGCTGAACCTGCCGGAAGTGGTAAAGGGCGCGCTTTTCTCGCGCTACAGCAGGAGCGACAAGCCGTTGAGGAGGCTTCTGCTCGACGAATTCATAAAGAACGAGAAAACAGGTTTCAGCGAAATAGTCTCGTACGCAAAATCAGCCGGAATGAACCAGATTGTGGCGACACAGAAAGCGGAGGAATTCTATGACCGCATACTCCTCGGCTTCGGGGATGACTCTGTCGCGGAACTGGGCGGGGCCCATGTCGCATGCGAGAACGTGAGCAACATTGCCTCGAAAATCCTTGAGGACTCCCGCTTGGGAATATCGCCGCTTGAAAAGAGCACGCGCTACGTTTACTTCGACAAGAAAACAGGCGGAAAGTACCTTTACCTTGAGGAACCGAAAATAATGGCGTCGCGGCACGCTGAACTTTACAAGGAAACATGCGATGGCCTTTTTGAGTCCTATGCAAAATGGATTGAGCCGCTCAGGAAATACCTCACGGAGAAGTTCCCGCGCAGGGAGGAGAGCGAGCGTGCATACAATTCTAGCATAAAGGCGAAGGCCTGCGACATCCTGCGCGGATACCTGCCTGCATCAACGCTGACAAACCTCGGCCTGTTCGGCAACGGCAGGGCATTCGAGTACCTGCTCATTAAAATGTACTCGAGTCCGCTTGCGGAGATTAACGGCACTGCGGAAACAATGCACGCCGAGCTTTCAAAGGCGATCCCTTCATTCGTGAAACGCGCAAAGGGCGAGTTCGGGGGTCCCACGATAAAATACCTGAAGGAAACAAGGGAATGCATGCAGGCCCTCGCGGACAAGGCTTTTGAGGACATTGAACCTGAAGCAACTATCCAAAACAACCGTGACGCCAAGGAAGTCACTTTGACGTCTTACGACAGCGATGCCGAGGAAAAAGTCATTGCAGCGTCCTTGTACCCGCACACCGCCTTGCCGCTGCAGCAGGTCAGGGAAAAAGCCAATGCAATGGACAGCGGGGAAAGGGCAAAAATCATTTCACAGTATCTCGGAAACAGGCTCAACAGGCGCCACAAGCCAGGAAGGGGATTCGAGCATGCATACTACGAGTTCGATGTGCTCATGAATTACGCCTCTTACAGGGACTTGCACAGGCACCGCGTCCTAACGCAGCAGAGGCAGAGGCTCACGGTCAAGCACGGCTATGACCTCCCAAAGGAACTCGCGGAAATCGGCGCTGACCGGGAATTCAGGGAAAGGATGCAGGAAGCAGAAGAGGCATATTGGAAAATTTCAAAGGACCTGAAAGATGAAGCGCAGTACGTTGTGCCTTTCGCGTACAAAATACGCTATGCTTGCTGCATGAACCTCAGGGAGCTTTACCATCTAGTGGAATTGAGGTCGACCCCGCACGGCCACCCTGATTACAGGAGGGTTGCCTTGAAGATGCTCGATGAAGTGAAGAAGGTGCAGCCTTCGCTCGTCGCCGGAATGAAGTTCGCTAATTATTCCGATGCCGGCCTCGAAAGGCTGGAGTCGGAGAAAATGATTGACAAGAGGATTGAGGAAACAAAGAGGAAATATGGCGGCTGAGGCGATGCAATGGAGGACTATTTGCCGCTGATGCAAATATTTTTAACCGGTTTTATCGCATTGGCCCTTATTGCCGGATGCACCCAGAAAAATCCGGGAAACAGTGCGATTGGACCACAGGGGAGCGATGGAATGGCGGGAAGCGGCAGCTTCGAAAAGGTTTCATTCACTACAGAGGACGGATTCACAATCGCAGGAAACCTGTACCGCGGGGGCAAAAACGCGGTTGTGCTGCTGCCTCAATTCACTCTCGACAGGAGCAGTTTCAGCGGGCTTGCAAAGAAACTGAACAACGCGAATTTCACGGTGCTCGCCCTTGATTTGCGCGGCCACGGCGAGAGCCTTGACCAGAACGGCACAAAAAGGAATTATCAGTCTTTCAGCGGGCAGGACTTCAGGAACATGCAAAAGGATGTCAAGGCGGCAAATAAATATCTGGGGCAACAGGGCTTCACGCTTTATGCCATCGTGGGCTCAAGCATAGGCGCGAACACCGCGGTAACCTTTGCATCGCAGGACATTTCGGTGCAGAAAATAGTCCTGCTTTCGCCCGGCCTGGACTTCAAGGGGATTGAAACTGAATCACCGGCCCGAATGGTGAAGGCAAAGGCGCTCATTGTCGCGAGCAGCGAGGATGATTATTCATTCGCTTCTGGGAAAACATTGCAGGAAAAAATCAGCGGAGCGGAATTCCTCGGCCTGCAAGGCGCGGGCCACGGCACGAACATGTTCAGTGGAACGAGCCTCGAAGATGACATTGTGAAGTGGCTGGGCGATGAAAATGCCGATTGAGCCTGCGGGCAGAAAACCTAAAAATGCAAAGCCTGAGGCTTACCTGCCAAACAGGCGGCGTTTTCTCGAAAGAAGAAAACAAGGGTGGCATTTTAAGCAACTTAAAATCCTCGGAAGGCCAGACATTCTGCCATGGGAAAAAAAGCTCCTTGTGAAGGCACTGCCCATTGTCATGGAATACGAAATGGAGGGCAGGAAAATTGATGAAACTAATGAATCTGTCAGTCGGATAATGCCGATTGCGGCACAGGAAGTAAAACAGGAGCTGCAGAGGCAATTGCCCCCCCAACAATATGAAAAAGTTTCGAGGTTTTTGGACTATTATTCAGGCAAATTCAGCGAAATTTTCATGGCGTATGCCAAAAATGGAAGTTTCAGTGCAGAAACCATGAGAATTGCAAGGGAAACAGGCAAGGACCTCCTTAAAGCAACTTACGTGAAGCTTGGAGAAT
Organism: uncultured archaeon; assembly: GCA_902386385.1. GTDB lineage: Archaea > Iainarchaeota > Iainarchaeia > Iainarchaeales > Iainarchaeaceae > CABMIU01. Next base: position 2,019 of record CABMIU010000026.1, on the reverse strand, counting down.
CTTCTATCAGGATTTTTTCAGAAAACAATGAAAGGCCGGAATACCAACAAACTTACGATGATTTCAGCTACAACATAGAATACCGCCTAAAGCACGACTGCTTTTTTGCGCTCCATGAATCAGGGAATTTCATTAGAAAATTAAAGGAAGCCGCATTCTGATACGCACTTTGACAACCAGCGAAGCCGTTCTTTTTCTTTTCCCATAAGGCTTCCTTCCATGCCATTTGGGTATGGGATGCCTCGTCCCAAAAGGGGACAAGGTTCTTTTTCTTTCCAAGAAAAAGAAAAGGCTTACGGACCGGCAGGCAACCCTCCCCTACGAAAAGTTATTCTTCAGCCCCGCGCAATTCCTTGCGAGGTGGTTTGATGAACAGGGCTTATGGGAAAGAGCGCAGGAGGAAGTTTGCATCAGATTGGGAATCATGGGGGCAGGGCAGCAATGGAGCGGAACAGGGAGTTGAAAACTACGAGGAGCGGATGATGCGGCTGCTGGAGGAGTACGGGGAGGCCAGGTAGGGGCAATGAAGCCGAGGGCTTTCGGTAGAGCAGAGCAGATGAAGCCATTGGCTTATTTCACCAGCCCGCCGAGGAACGCGCCTATGCCATAGGAAACAACCGCGGTGAGGCCGCCGATTAGGAGCATTTCAAATCCGGCTTCATACCATTTCTTTGCAATCACGAGCGAGCGCAGGGAGCCTGAAATGAAAATCGTGATAAAGGTCAGGGCGAAAGATATTGGGAAGGAAAATTGGGGCGTAAGCGGATAAAAGTGTGAAAGGACAAAAACCGAAATCGGAATAAAGCCCGCCACGAGGAACGCGATGTAGGTGTACCCCGCAGCCTTCACAGGGTCCTTCTGCTCCGGGCTCATCCCGAGTTCTTCCGCCATCATCGTGTCGACCCAAATGGCTTTCTTGGAGGTGATGAGTTCGACCATTTTCTCGAGGTCTTTCCCCTTGAAGCCCTTTCCAATGTAAATCTGCCGTATCTCGGCTTTTTCGCCTTCAGGGAAAGTGTCCACTTCCCATTCCTCGCGCTTCTTTTCCGCCTCATAGTATGACTGTGTGGATTTTATGGAAAGGTAGGTGCCGACTGCCATCGAAAGGCCGTCCGCGAACATGTTCGCAACGCCGAGAATGATTATCACGGCGGGCGAGAGGCTTGCCCCTGCAGCGCCTGCCACGACCGCGAAGGTCGTCACAATGCCGTCTAGCGCGCCGTAAACAAGGCTGCCGAGGTAATCACCTGCCCCTTCCTTGTGCTGGTCCTCGTCAAATGCCTTGTGGGAATGCGCAGTCTTTGCAGCATCCATGTTCCCTTCAGCATAGGCACGTCGCGCGGCATCGACCCTTTTTGAGCCCATGCAAAAAAACCGGGCGGAACTTAATTTAAATGGATTATCGGAATTGAGCCAATGCAAATATGCCGAAGGCATGCAATTAGGTGCAGGGCATGCCTCCCTCGTGCACCGGCAAGGCGAAGCAGGAACAGTCAATTTAATTAAGGGTATTTTACCTATTCTTGGCGGGTTTTTGGAATGCAGGAATGGCACGAGCTTTCGCACAGGGAAGTGTTTGAAAAGCTGGGTTCTGGCGAGGGCGGGCTTTCAGAGGAGGAAGCTGCAAAGAGGCTGGCCAAGTACGGCAGTAATGCAATTGAAGCAGGGAAAAAAATTTCCATTGTTCATTTGCTGCTCGAGCAGTTCACCAGCCCGCTCATATTGATTCTTCTATTCGCCGCGGGGGTTTCGCTCTTTTTCGAGCGCGGCCTCGACGGCTTTCTCATAATCGCGATTGTCATCCTGAACGGCTCCTTCGGATTCATCCAGAATTACAGCGCGGAAAAAAGCATTGAGGCCCTGAAAAGTATCGGTGGCAAAAAGGCCCTTGTCCTCCGCGGCGGCTCGGCAGCCGAGACAGGCGCAGAAGGGCTAGTGCCCGGTGATGTTATAGTATTGCGCGAAGGGGACAAGGTGCCGGCTGACTGCAGGCTCTTCGAGGCAAACGAGCTAAGGGTC
>CABMIU010000025.1 GCA_902386385.1 uncultured archaeon | reverse complement strand
ACCGGGACCCTTTTGATTATTGTCCTTGCCTTCGTGACAGGAACGCGCCTTATGACTGTGCGCACCCTTGTAACGGGCTTCGCAATTATTTTCCTCGCAACCCTTGTCTTAATGACTGCCATTCCCCTGCGGTATGCCTTCCATAGCCTCACTGCCTGGGCAAAACTCTTTCCCGCCTTGAGCTGGCGCCTCATGAACAGGTTGTACTCGGAAAGCTGCTTTTTAGGGGTTTTATTGTTGGCCAGTTGCGTGATGTTCGCCTTGAGCCTCTCCATTTCGCTGCGGAGGTTTGCGGTCCTTGCTGCAGCCGCCCTAGCGGTGTTCACTGACTTTTTCCTTACCGCGGCTATCCCTTTCTTGAGCGTAATAGCCTTTTTCTTTTCCTGCTTTAGCCCCCTCCGGAGCGTGCGGATTTCCCTCTTAATCCTCTTTGTCGGAACCTTTGTGGCCATAAAAACTATTCGGCAGCTATCTCTTTTTATTAGTTGCTTATTTTCCCCCTGCTTGTTTTCAATTTATGGCCCATCGCTTGCGATGGGCTGGACGTTCGCGTTATTCCCGGACGCAAACGGGACGCGGGGAATGGGATTCGAACCCATGCTCCTGTGAAGGAACACGCTGGCCGCAACCTTTTTTCTTTTCTTCGCGAAGAAAAGAAAAAACGTTGGCGAAAAAAGAAAAGAAAGCCTTGCCAGCTTCTCTTTCTTTTCCGCTAACGCTTTTCTTTCTCTCGCAAGAGAAAGAAAAGGGTTATTCCAGGCGTGCGCATTAGACCGCTCTGCCATCCCCGCTCACCTTTTTCTTTTTCTCGGAGAGAAAAAGAAAAAGCTGAACCAAAAAGAAAAAGAGCCTGCCTTCGGCGAAAATAGCCGGCTGCCTTTTCCTTTCCGATAGAAAATCCCCGTGTTAAGGTTAAAAAGGCTTGTCGGAACCTCGAAAAGGGGCTGTCCGGGGCGGGATTAAAGTTAGAATAAGTGAAAGAAGGTAAGCCAGGGAACTGCTCACTCGCCTTTGCAAACGAGCCGATGTTTCCCCCACCGTTTGCAGTATGGCTTACCCCCTTAACTCCCAATACGCAGTAGCAATATGCACTGCTTCTCTTTAAATATCTTTTTCTGTTTTCTGGAAAAAATTCCCGAAGGAATATTTTTGTGCAATAATTTTCCAAAACTTTTTTCGTGCGGGTTGTTTTTTCGGCATTTGGCGTTTTTTGTTTGGCTAACCGGCTGGTTCGTGCGGTATAGGCGAGGCGATGGATACGCAATTTATTTTTTTTGGAGCGGCGCTGAGGGGGGGGCTGGCGTTCATTTGCGCAAATATTTTTCTTTCACGAATTCCTCGATTTTGTCGAATGCTTCCGAGAGGATTTCCTCTGGCGGCAGGAACACTATGCGGAAGTGGTGCGTTCCTTTCTTCTGGCCGAAGCCTTCGCCGTAGACGCAGAGCACCCCTTTTTCCTTTAAAAGGTCTATCACGAATTCCCTGTCTGAATCGTTCGGAAGGGGGAAATTTATGCGGGGGTAGGCATAGAATGCGCCTTTGGGCTTTACGCAGCTCAGTCCCTCTATTTCGTTCAGCCTCCTGTAAGTCAGGTCCCTTCTTTTCTGGAGCTTTGGCACGAGTTCCATGAAATGGTCCTGTGGCCCGTTGAGGGCGGCTTCCATCGCGTACTGCACGGGGGCGACGGTCGATAGCCTGAGGCGCGAGAATTTCTGTATCGCTTCCCAGTAATCTTTCATGAGGTTCTGCGGGTCGTGCCTGTAAATCCATCCTCCCCTGAATCCCGGGGCGAGGTAGTTCTTTGATATGCTGCCGAAGCAGAGCATTGGCACGTCATCCGCTATCGAGGCCATCGGCGTGAATTTCTCGCGGTCAAAGAGCAGCTGGTCGTAGGTTTCGTCTGCATACACGACAAGGTTGTGCGAGCCCGCGATGTCAATGATTTTCTTGAGCGTCGCCTTCGAGGAAACCGAGCCTGTCGGGTTGTTCGGGTTGATGACCACGATTGCCCTGGTCTTTTCGTTTATTTTCTTTTCAATGTCCTCTGTCTCCGGCTGCCACCCGTTTTCCTCGTCAAGGTAATATTCGTTAGATTCAGCTTCGAGGAACGAGAGTTCGCCAGTGAATATTGAATAAACTGGGCAGGGCATGAGGCAGTTTTCCTTCGGGTTGAAAAGGCCCTGCATTGCGAGCATTATCGCCTCGCTGCCCCCCACAAAGGTCATCACGTCTTCCTTTGCTACGCCTTGGACGCCCATTCTCTTGGCATAATCTGCAACAGCCTGCCTTGCGCCGGCTGTTCCGAGAGAATCGGAGTAGCCTTCGGCTTTTTTGCGGTTGTCGTTCATTGCCTGCCACAGGTGTTCCGGCGTCCTGTAATCATAGACCATCGGGTCGCCGATGTTCAGGTAGAGCACTTTCTTCCCGCTTTTCTCGACCTGCTGTGCAATAGGCACAACATCGCGGGTAGCGTGCTTGATTCCTGCTGTTCGCCTTGCAGGCAGAATAGGGTGCATCTTATCCTAACCAGAAAAAGGCAGAAGCATTTTTATTTTAGACTAGCTGGCTTTTTTTTGCTTTTGCCGCAACCGATGCGGGGTGTCGGGGTGCTTTGGGCAAAGGGCCATTCGAGAAAGATTGGGGCGGTGGTTGGCTGAAGGCCTTGGCATGCAAAAATAAAATGGCCGGTTGTATTGCCTATTCCTTTTCTTCTTTTTCCGCCTTTTCCTTCTCTTCCTGCACGGCGTTGTATGCGCTCAGCCCTATCAGCAGTATTACCAGCGCGACAAGGCCTATGAGTGCGGCTGTCGTGAAGTCGGCGAGGTTGAATAGGCCTGTGCCGACCACAATCCTTTCTTTAGCCTTTTCCTTCTGGGCAATTTCTCCGTTTTGGTCTGCCCGCCCTGTGCCGTTACTGTCATTAATTAGCTTGCCTGCCTTGTTTTCATCCGGCTGCTTTTTTGATGCCGCGTCCGAAACAAGCGAATTGATGTCCTTTGAATTTTTGTTGGCGTCTGTTGTTTTGCCTGCAGCATTGTAATCGAATTCCACGTCCCTCGTGAAAGTGCCAAGGCTTGTTTCAATCATGAGGGGGATTGTCTTGCTGCCGGATTTTGCGTCTGCAGGCATCCCGACAAGGAGCCTGGCATTCGCGGCTTTCCCCGAAGGGATTGTCGTTTCAGGCATCTGGAAAACCGCATTGAATCCCTTTGCCACCGCATTGAAAACTTTCATTGGCTTGCTGCTGTCATTGAACAGCTCAATCTCAATTTCAGCATTGTAATTCAGGCCCTTTGGCGTGGATACGTTCAGGTCCCTTACTCTTATGTCGGGCTGCCAAGTCCCGAAGGAATCCTGGTTGCCTTTCACGACAAGCTTTGCCTTTGCCTCTGTTGAAAAGCCGTTGTTTGTTTCCGCGCTGATTGTTATGAAAGTCGTTTCAGGCAGGTCGAACGGCGGAGTCACAAAGAAGTCCACTTCCTTCCTTTCGCCCGGCCCGACATTTATCGTGCCTTCCGTAAGCTTTGTGTATGCCTTGTCCGTGCTGAGGGAAACTTCCTGTTCCACCATCCCCCTGTTCTCTATGTAAAGCTTCTGCCTCTTGCCTTCGCATGCAGCCGCATCGATTTCAGATTCCGGCAGAAGGAGGTCAATGCCATAGCATATGGCGTCCTGGAGATAATGTATGGGCGCTTCCCTGGATACTGAAAGCCCCTGCGAGGCGGCATTCACGACAAGGTTTGCCTGCCGCTGCCTTGAATCGCCTTTTGGCAGGCTTGCCTTTATCTGGATGGATTTCTTTGAGTTCGGGCCGACGGAAACGCTTGCAGGTCCGCTCACCCATTTCGGGGAATATGCTAATGCGAATTCCTGCTGCTGCGTGCCTAGGTTTGCTATTGTTATCGTGTCGTTTTTTTCAGCCCCGGGGCAGATGTATAATTCCGGCAGGGCCATTGCAGCATTGTGGCAGTCGCTGACCTCCATGCTATAATCTTTTTCGAAACTGAATTTTTCGGATTCGAGGGATATCGTGAATGTGCGCCTGCCTTTGCTGCCCGCTGCAATGTCAAGTTCCTTTGATACTTCCGCTAGCACGGAAGAAAGCTGGTTTGAATCCTGCGCCTCGAAGTATCCGCCTTTTGTCGCACCCGCGATTTTTTCCAGCTGTGCCTTTCCTTCCCTGTCGATGTCAAACCCTATCGCGTAAACTGCAATGCCTTTTTTTGCCAGCTCGCTTGCCGTGCTTTCAATGTTCCCGTCGCAGGTTTCCTTGCCGTCGCTCACGAGTATTATGGCTTTTTCCTTTCCGGGGGGAAAATCATTCGCAGCAGCACTCAGGCCCTGGACAAGGGGGGTTTTGCCTCTGGGCTCCAGCATTGAAATTTTTTTGGCCACTGCTGCAATGTCGAGTTTTTTCAGCGGCACAACGAGTTCAGAAGGCTCGCACAGGCTTCCCTGGCCTATTACCCTCATGCCGAAATCAATTGCGCTTATGCTGTTCACCAGCTTTATTATTTCCGAACGCGCTATTTCCATCTTTTGGACGCTGCCTTGCTTTTCCGACATCGAGCCAGAAGTGTCTATAATCAGCTCTGCCGCGAGGTCGCTGCGCCCCGCCTTTGCTTCCTTTGCGTAGCCGTTCACGTCAAGGGTCGCCTTAAGTTCCGCCTGCGCACCGTTCTGGATAGTGATTTTTTCAGGCTCGACCTTTCCGCTGATGCCCGTCAGGCTTGCATTGAGCTCAATCGGCTTTGCCCTGTCATTGTTTAGCCTAAATCTATATACCGGTGTTTCCCCTGTGCATGCATTTTCACTGCCCTCGAGCTTTTCAACTTCAACCCCGTAGCAGTCAAGGAGCTTCACATTGAATTCTTTTGATGCCGAGTAATCGTAAACCGCGCTTTCAATCCTGACCGTGAAATTATAGTCCCCTGCTTTTTCCCCTTCCGGGTCAATCAGTACCCCTATCTGGCTTTCTTTTCCTTTCCCGATTGAGACATTATTCTGTCCCAGCGAGACAAACTTAGGGCCTTCGAGCTTGAGCTTTAGGTTGTCGTCCTGCTTTCCTGCGTTCTGGACTTTTACTATCGCCTTTGTTTTTTCCTCGAGGCACGCGCTTACAGTGCCACCGACAGCTTCTTCCGGCAGGATTGCCCTGAATTCCTGCCCCTGCCTTATGGAATGGGTTGCCTTTGTCTCCGAGTAGAATTCCGGATTTGGCAGCGAAGCCCTTGCCGTGAATTCATAATCCCCCAGTTCCGCATCTATCGGTGCCTTTACCCGTATCTTCGCCTGTTTCGGGTTCCCTTTTTCGACAAGCACCCTTGGCTCGTCAATTGAATACCATGTGCTTGGAAGGCCATGGACGCTGAGGTCAACCCTCTCGATGGACTGGTTCGGTACAAGGGTGTTGTTAGTGAGTTCGACAGCATAAATTTTCTCCTCGCCCTGCGTTGCTGATTGACTTGCCTCGAGCAGCCTGATGCCGACAAAGTGGCCTTGCTCCAGCTCAAGGCTGAATTTCCTTGTGGCCTTTTCGCCGTTCCCGGAGACGAATATGTCCGCAGAATAATTCCCGGGTGAAGCATAGCAGCCCGCTATTGCGAAAACCCTTGCAGTTGCCGAATCTCCCGGCCCTAAAGTTACGGAACCCGGAATCACGCTGAACCAGTTGGTTTCCGCGCCTGAAACTCCAAGCGCATAAGTGGCTGTGCTGTTTGAAGTGTTGCGCACCTGCAGCCCTGTTGCTGATAGTTCACACTGCAGTGCCTTTGCCTCGAAGCTGCCTTCGAGTTCGACGCTGTGGGCGTATATGCCCAGCAAGACCAAGAGTATACCTGACATTATTATTGCTGGCTTCAATTTCCCACACCCCCCTTCCTGTTGCCCTTGGCATTGATTCTCTATATTGGACTTTGTATTGGTTGCATATCTGCATTATTTCAATTTGCCTTGGCGTCTTGGCTAACGGCCTTGGATTTTTTTGTATTTGTGATGCCTCATTTCCGGCTATTTCCTGGTTCCCGCAACGTAAGCCACGAATAATGCTGTTGCGAGAACAATTATAATTGCTACTGCAGTGAGCGATGAGCCTGTGAGGTTAAGGAGACCAGTTATCAGGCTGCCGTTTCCAGGCTGGGCGCCCGACTGGCCCGTGCCGATTGTTTTCATTGTCACGCCCTTTGAGTCCTTTGCATCGCCGGAAGTTGCCTCGACCGATGCAAAGCTCGTGGAGTTTTCATTTGTATCGACAGCATGCACTTTTGCCCTTATCTCTGCGCTCTGCCCCGCCTCGATTGAAATGCCGTCGTTCGGGAAGAAATAAATGCCGTTTCCCGCTCCTTTCATTTTCAGCCTGACGTTCTGCAGCTTTTCGCTTCCCCTGTTTGCAATGGTGAACATGATTTGCTTGTCGGTGCCGGCATCAACGGAAATTTCCTTTGGGTATGAAGTGATTTCAATAATGCCTGGGACTTGGGCGGCTATGACCCTGAACTTGAGGTCCAGCCTTTCCTCTTCCCCGGAAGCCTTAGCGACCAGCGTTACATAATGAGTCCCGATTTTTGCCTCCTGGCCCGGCACGACGAAAACATAGATTTTTTTCGTCTCTCCTTTCAGGAGGGTCATTGTGCTGTCCGAAAGCCTTGCGTTTATCTTCGGGTCTGGGTTGTCCGTGCTGAAGTACACTGTTTCGGTGTATCCGCCGCTGTTGCTTATTTCGACTTCGAATGCTTCGCTCGCGGAAACAGAGCACTGCCTGAGGTCAAAACTGTTGTCCTTTGCGTAAAGGCTCAGCACATGTTCCCTCGTTATTTCAACATTTATTTTTTTGGTTTTCTCCCCTTTCCGGCCTGAAGCAATCAGGGTTATTTCCTGTTTCCCGAATTCCGCGTTGTCTGATGCGGTCACGGTGAGGGTCGTTTCCCTGGCGCCATTCGGCGCAATGAAAAGCCTTTCGGAGCCAAGCTCAGCATTTATTCCTGCTGGCCCTTCGGCCCCGAGCAGGATTTCCTGCTCCTTGTCTGTTTCATTGTAAACCCTTATATTGTATTCCCTTGACTCGCCCCTCTTCATCTGCCTTTTTTCCGGGGTTACGGAAATGCGGTATGAGCTTTCGAGGCAGTCCTGCAGCCCAAGTGTTATTTCAGATTTCGTTTCCCTGCCCTGCGAAAAAGCGGAAACAGAGATCCGGTAGTCGCCCGCGGGCGTCGTATCGTTCAAATGTATCTTCATTGTGAGTTCCTTTGAGGAATTTGCCGGAATAGTTGTTCCAGCATCCTCGAATTCAGGCATCAGGGCGCTGTTTTCAGCCGTGAGTTTTGACACGTCAATCTGGCCTGAAGAGCCATTGTAAACGATTACAGGCACTTCCTTTGTATAGGGCTCATTGCAGATGTAATATTGGCCGCCCCTCTCGATTTCTATCGGTGTTGCGGGGCTGTCGATTGTGGCTGCAATTGTTTCCGATGCAAGCGTGCTGCCGTTATCGCTTTCAAGGGCAAGGCTTATAGTGTAATTGCCGAAGAAGGCGTCCCTTTTCGCTGTTGCAATTACGCTGAACCTTGTTGTCTCCTTTCCATTCAGGCAGAATGGCCCAGGCCTGCTCATTTCGATGCTTTGTTTCGCATCATTGCCGCCGAGGCTTGCCTCTATGCGGTAGCAATGCCTGTCAAAGGTGTTGTTGCTGATTGAAAGCATAACGCCAGTGTCCTGCCCTGGCTCGAGGGACAGGAAATCAGTTCCTGCGGAAAAATTCACGTCGGCGTTGGAAATTTCCGCGGAAGCCGAGCCGGGGAGTACTGCCAGAAGGATGAATGCAATGAGCATAGGGGCGAAAAATTTCAATATTGCGTTGCCTGCCCTGCTCGCGATGCCCGCGTATTTGCCTTTGCCTGCCGCACTGCCTTTTCCGCCTTTGTGCGGCCGGTTTCCATTCGCATTCTTGTTGGTTTCGCCCTGCATCACTGCACCCCTTTTTTCGTGAACTTAACCAGCCTTGCTATGAACGCTATGAGAAGTATTGCCGCAATTGCGGCGAGGAAAACGTCAACCGTGGTTTCGACAAGCCCTGGATTTCCTTTTGCGGCCCCGCCTGACGCGTTGCCTATCCCGGAGAGCAATGCAAGCCCGCTTGCAATGAAGCCCGCTTTGCCTTCGAGCTTGACCTTCCCAATCGCCTTCGCCTTTTCGGCAGAGCCCGCGCATTCAAGGGTGAATTCAGCCATGCCTTCATAGCTTTTGTCGCCTTCAAGTATTGCCTCGAAAGGCCTTGTTTCGAAAGGCCCGAGGGCTAGTTTTTCCTGTGCTCCGGTGGTCTCGAAGCCGCCTGCCGCGACACCGGATATTTTGACTTCTTTTGGCTTGTATGACTTGTTCATGAATTCAAATGATGCTGTATTTTTGCCGTTATTGCCGCTTGTCGTGCCGGTTATTTTCGCGGTGACGGGACAGCCGTTCTCATTTGCAAAAGTGATGTTGAGTGTTTTCTCTGCAACATCCCCGCCGAGGCTTATGCTGATTTTTGCGGCGTAGGTTGTGCCTTCAAAGCCGGTTTCAGGGAAAATGCGGATTTTGACTTCTTCCTTTGAATCCGGCATTACCCACTGTGGCACATCATTGGCCTCGTATTTTACGGGCATTGAGAATGAAACCTCCAGCGCTTTCTTCTGGCTTGAGGCGTTTTCGACAGTGAATGCGTAATCATAAGGCGTCTCGCCTATGCTGATGTATGACTGCCCTTCCACGAATGCCGATGCAAGGCACGGCATCAGGGCCGCGAATATTACTGCCATCCATGTTTTCATTTTCGGTTGCATATGCTTCACATTTTTTTCGCTTCAGGCCTTGGAGGTGGGTTTGCCGGTTTTTCCGGTTCAGGCTCCATGCTTTTACTGCCCCTATCTGCCTATGATTGACATTATGCCGACTACTGCGAGGCCGAGTATTGCGACAAGGGCAACAGCCATTGCCGCTGTTGTTGCGAGGCCGGCAAGGCCTGTCTGGCCCGCATTAATGTCCTGGCCCTGTCCCTTGATTTCAAGCTCGAACGGGGCGGATTTGTCGCCAAGGGCGCTTGAGACTTTCACATTGCCTGTTACAATTGCGTTGCCGTATGCCTTTCCCTCTATAGTGACCTGCTCGCCATTCTTCCAGAATCCTTTTATAACGTCTTCAAACTGCACCCTGCTGTCCGGGCTTTCAACCGTTATTTTCGCGTTTGTAAGGTCGCTTCCGGTGTTCTCCACGATGAGGGTTGCCTTCCCTTCCTGCGATTCCTTTGAGGTTACCGCGAAATCCAGCTTTGCCTGGCTTTCCCTGACCTCTACCGAAATGAATTTAGATTTCGAGGCGTTTCCGTAGGCTGCCTTCAGTTCTGCGCTTCCTGAGCCAGGGGTATTTGCCTTTATCGTGATTGTGGCATCCATGCTTGTGCCTGCGTCAATGCAGGCATTGGTTTTTGAAATGCTTGCATCGAATGCCCTGCCGCCCGTCACTTCGAGGCCGATACATTTCCTGGAGTAAGTGTTGTTTGTTATTGCCGCCTTCACGTTCTTTGACTGGCCCTGCTCGAGTTGTACAAATGAATCGGAGAATGAAATGTCTATGTCTTCCGCAGCCTGGCCATCGTTTCCTGTCCCGTAACCGCTTCCGTAGCCTGCAGAGGTGTCTTTCACCGTCACTTTGAAGTCGCGGTATATCGCTGCGGTTGAGCAGTAATTGCCGTTGCTGTACCTTCCCGCAACGCTCACGTTTACATTGCCGCTTTTGTTGCCGCTAACTGCATCTGAATTTATTGAAAGGATTATGTCGGCACTGCCGTTGGCGGGGACGACTGAAGGCCTGCTGTCGACCGAGGCGCTGAAATATATGTTGGACTCGTTCACTATGACTGTGTCAACCTGGAAATCGCGGTAGCTGTTGTTCCTTATCGTGACGCGCTGTTCCTGCCTCGATTTTTCAGGCACTTCGATGTCTGATGCGCTGAGCCTTGTTTCGCCGCATGTGCCGTAAGAGCCTGAGCTGTATCCGGAAATCACTACTTTGAACGATTCCGTCCTCGTGCCGTTGCTGCAGTAGCTTCCGTTGTAATGGCCATAGTCATTGTAGTAATCATTGTAATATGAGCCGCTCGTGCTCGCGCTTTCTCCGCTTATATCGATGTAAACAGTCGCCTCGCGATAGCCGCTGTAATTGTTTGAGCTGAGTTCCATTTCAATGTTGCCATAGCTCCCTGAATTTATATATGAGTCATAGTCAACCAGCCTTGCACTGAAATAAGGGCTGTTGTCCCCCGAAACTTCGACGTTGCGTATCCTCATGTCCCTTCTGGCGTTGTTGTGTACGTCGAATGAAACCCTCTTTGTTTCGTTGCCTGACATGTATATTGTCCTTGTTGACACGTCCAGATTCGCGCAGCTTCCGTAATTTCCGCCGTTGTCGCCCACGCGCACTTCTATTGTTTCGGAATCTGTCCGGTTGCTCCTGTCCCTGGCCATTATCGTGACTTCGCTGATGCCTTCGCGGTCCCTTGCAGGGGCTTCGCACTCGAAGTAGCGGTTGTCAGTTATCCTGCAGAAAATGAGCGAGGTGTTAGACTGGCTTTCAACAGTGTACCGCAGGTCTTCCGGGTTGTCCTCGCTGTCGTATGCATTTGCCCAGAGGTCGATTAGTCCTGACCTGTATCTCGCGTTCATGCCGATGCTTATATCCGGCAGGCCGCTGAGCGAAGGCGCACTGCCATTCCCGTAATAATCATCGTAATAGTGGTTGTCGTAGTAATCTCCATTGTAATAATCGCCGTAGTGCCCGCTCCTGTAGATTGTCACCGTGAATGAGTCGCTTGCTGTCGCTCCCTGCGGGTCCCTTGCTTCTATCGTTATTGTGCTTGTCCCGCTTCCGTTCCTTTGCGGGGCATCGCAGCTGAAATAGCGGCCGCCTTCAATGAAGCAATTTATGAGTCCGGGGTTTGACTGTGCCCTGGTGAAGGTTAGCTGCTCCTTTGGCGACTGGGAATCGCTTGCATAATTGTGAAGGTCGATAAGTCTTGCCTGTGTTCCCACATCATCCCGGAATGCGAGGTCCGGCAGGCCTGAAATTGCAGGGCTAGTGTTCGGGTTCACGTCAGCGAAAATCACGGCATTGAAAGTTGCAGTTGCGCTTTGCCCGTTTGTGTCAATTGCCCTGGCGGTAATCGTGTTTATGCCTGTCCTGCCGGGTGAAGGGCTGGAGCATCCTATGTAGCGATTTTTTGAAGATGCATCATTCTGGATATAGCAATTAATCAGGGTGCTGTCGCTCTGGCTCATGGAAAAAGTGAGGTTTGCATCCGTGTCTTCGGCATCAGAGGCATATTGCCAGAGGTCAACCGCGTTGATTGTCGGGCCAGCAGTCTGGCTTACTCTCAACTCCGGTATTGTGCTGAATGCAGGGCTATCCCCAAAAACAGGGAAGCAGAAAAAAGCCATGAAAAAGGCAATCAATGCCACTGAAAAAGCCTTGCCCGAAAGCAATCCCTTATACAAAAAACTGGAAGACATTAAAGCAACCCCCAAAATTAATTCATTACTATTATATAGTGACATTCAGAATATTTAATAGTATTGTTTCGGCGAGCTAAGAGTCATTTTCGGCTTAAAGTGGCTTAAACTGTGTCAAATAGGCAAAATAAGTGGTTTTATTGTAGGCTTTTTTGGGCGAAAATCAGGCTTTTGTTTCATTGCCCTTCTCGAGCACTGCGTTGAGCAGGTCCGCCTTAGTGATTATCCCGGCGGTTTTTCCCTTCCTCGCCACGAGGACTCCGGAATTCAGCTCAAGCAGGGCGCTCACTGCCTTGAAAGGCGTGTCTTCCCTTACAACGGGCATTGCCTCTGCCATAACTTCGCTGACCTTGATTTCCTTCACGTCCTTCATGTCCTTTGCGCTGTTCAGCGCATCCAGGACGATTTTTTCGGAGATCGTGCCGACATTCCTGCCGTCCTCTAACACAGGCAGCTGTGAGACAGAGGCCTTCTTCATGCAGCGCGCCGCTTCCTTCAGGGTCATGTCCGGCCCTATGAAAATGACTTTTGAGGTCATGAAATCGCTCGCCTTAAGCAGGCTCTGCATGCTCGCAGCCTCGAAGAAGCCGAAAATCCTCTTCGCGTTGTCATATGAAGGCATGGCTTTCCCGCCTTCAATCTTCGCTATGAGGGACTGGCTCACCCCTGCCTTTTCCGAGAGCTGCGCCTGCGTTAGGCCGAGTCGCCGCCTCTTCACCGGGATCTCTGAAAGCTCAGGGAGCATTGCCATCACCTTTTTTTTGAGTTGGCTTTTTCCGGCATTGGCAGTTTTGCAGCCAGAATCCATGCAGCCGGAATCGCTATATTCTTATAGGAATATATAAAGCAGTAATTATTATTAACCTTTCCGCCTTGCTTTATAGAAAGCAGTTTTTTCGGAGGTATTGTTCATGGCAAGGAAGTATTTTTTCACGTCTGAATCAGTAACTGAAGGGCATCCCGACAAGTTGTGTGACCAGGTGGCTGACGCAATACTCGACAAGATGCTTGAAGGCGACCCGAATTCGAGGGTTGCCGTCGAGTGCTCGACAAAAACAGGCCTTATACTTGTGATAGGCGAGGTGACGACAAAGACTTACGTCGACATCCAGAAAACGGTGAGGGAAACAGTGAGGGAAATAGGGTATGCGAACCCTGAGTACGGCTTTGATGCGGACGCCTGCTCGGTGCTGATTTCGCTTTCGGAGCAGAGTGGCGACATCGCTCTAGGCGTGAACGAAGGCTCCGGCATCGACAAGGAGCAGGGGGCCGGAGACCAGGGAATGATGTTCGGCTACGCTACAAACGAAACCCCTGAAATGATGCCCCTTTCAATAACTCTCGCGCACAGGCTCACGATGAGGCTCGCGGAAGCCAGGAAGAAGGGCGAAATCAAGTGGCTCAGGCCTGACGGCAAGAGCCAGGTTACTGTTGAATACGCTGACGGCGTCCCGAAGAGGGTTGATGCGGTCGTGATAAGCACACAGCACGGCCCTGAAGTTGAGCATGATGAGATTGAGAAAACCGTGATTGAAAAAATAGTCAAGCCTGTCTGCGGCAAGTGGCTCGACAAGGGCACAAAATATTTCATTAACCCGACAGGAAGGTTCGTCATCGGCGGCCCTGTGGGCGATTCAGGCCTCACTGGAAGGAAAATAATCGTTGACACCTATGGGGGCGTGGGGCACCACGGCGGGGGATCCTTTTCAGGGAAGGACCCGAGCAAGGTTGACAGGAGCGCCGCATACTTCGGGCGCTACGTCGCAAAGAACATCGTGGCAGCAGGGCTCGCTGACCGGTGCGAGATACAGGTCGCCTATGCAATCGGAATCTCGAAGCCTGTTTCGGTTTATGTGAACACCTTCGGAACGGGGAAATTGCCTGACGAGAAGCTAGAGGAAATCGTTCAGAGGGTATTTGACTTCAGGCCCAGCCAGATAATAAAGCACCTGAATCTCAAGAGGCCTATCTTCAGGAAAACCGCTTCCTATGGCCACTTCGGGAGGGATGACCCAGACTTCACATGGGAAAAGGCCGACAAGGCCGAGGAACTGAAAAAGGCAGCGAAGGAAGCCGGCTTGAAGTAGCCGCTTCTTTTTCATTTTTTTTTAAATCTCCTGTCCCGCGGGCTTTAGTCCGCGATGCTCAGAATTGAGTATTGATTATATACTAGTTTTGCCTAATCTAAATGGTGTTTTCTTGAAGCCAAGTTACTTGAGAATCATGGCAAGAATAAAACATACTCTGCGCAAAAGGGGCCTTCCGCACAGGGCCGCTGTTTTGGCTTTGTCAAGGGGCAGAAAAAAGCTCGTGCATTTGGCGCCTAAAGACGCCCCAAATTTTTTTTCAGAAATTGACGCGCTCATGAGCAGAAAAACAGTTGAATTTGACAAGATGAGAGTGCTTTATGAAAAGGCTCCTTTGGGCTTGCGGCACTATGCCGGGGAGCGCATGATTAAGCAGATTCAGGAAAGAATTAGCCAACTTGAATCGGTTGAGACTTATACTGTAGGCCATCTTGTAGAGCTTGTAGAAGCGCATGCACGTTTGGCAGAGATGGAAAGGCTGGTTAGGGTTGCCAAAGAAAAACTGAAGGTGAGGCATTAAATTTTTCATGCTGCGCCCAAAATAATTTTTGTGTGGCTTCAGGCTTGGCTGACTTTCTATAATAAATTAATGTCGGTTTACATCTATTGTCGGTGGTCGCTTGTATCATGTCGCAAAGGTTCTTGAAGTAATGTCTCCGGAGGAGAAAGGCTCGAAGTTCAGCTCTGCCTCGACGCATGCGCTGGTCGAGATGTGGGACGAGAACATGATTATTTTCTCGGTTTCGCCTGAAATAGCAAAAGCCGTAAAGCCGAATGACATTGTTATTGTTGATTACTCGCCCGTGGCAGTAGGCGGCGCCCCGGTTCCGAAGCACGAGGTTTCCGCAATCCTTAGCGAGGCGAAGGGCAAAAAGCTCTGGCAGAAGATGAAGGATTACCTCGGCCAGAAGAGGAAGCCCGGCAGTGCGGAAGAGGCTTTCGCGAGGGAAAACCACCCGGGAAAAATGGTAGGGTAAAAAACCCGGATTAAGGCCAAAGCCATGGTTTCAACACACAGGTCAAAATTGGTTTTCTGGGGCTTTTTTCCATGCTCGATGACTTTATCAAGGTCAACAGGCTTTCCGCGACTATTTTCCCCTGTGATGATGCCCACACAGCTGCAAAGGCCATGAAATTCACTGGGGACGAGGAAGCAGTGGCAAAATCAATTGTGCTAATTGACTCGAACCAAAGCCCCCTGCTCGTAATCATGCTCGGCAAGGACAGGGCCGACTTCGCGAAAATAAAAAAAATCCTCGGTGTTGCGGATGTGCGCCTCTGCCAGCCCAAGGAAGTTATTGAAATCACCGGTTATGAAATCGGCGGCGTGCCCCCGATTTCAATTTACGGTATCAAGACAATAATGGACAAGGCTGTTTCGGAGAAGGATGAAGTGGTATGCGGAGGAGGGGACCCGCGGCACCTCATGAAAATAAAGGTGCTTGAGATTATGGAGTGCGTGGAAGACATTTCTTTAGAGGACATCAGGAAGTAATTTTGGCAATGCATTTTCAAATGGACTTTATTATTTCTTTTTTCAGTTCCTGGAAAAGCTGGTCGTATCTTATCTCATTTTTCCTTGGCTTTGTGAATGGGATTGTGAATTCCTGCTGTAGGGATTTGTCTTTCAGAACGAACACCCTGTCGCTCAGCAGTATTGCCTCGTCAACATCATGAGTCACGAGTATTGTCGTGGTTTTGCTTTCATTCGCGATTCCGTTCAGCCAGTCCTGCATCTGCATCCTTGAGAAGCTGTCGAGGTTTGCAAATGGCTCGTCAAGCAGAATCAGCTCCGGTTTTGCAGCAATTGCCCTCCCTATTGCGACTCTTTGCTGCTGCCCGCCTGAAAGCTGCTTCGGGTAAAAATATTCCTTCCCACACAGGCCTATTTTCTCAATTATTTCCTGCGCTTTTTTTTCATCATTTTCTTTCAGCCCGAATGCTATATTTTCTTTTATATTCATCCACGGGAAAAGCGAGTAGTTCTGGAAAACCATTGCCAGTTGTTTAGGCCTCCTTATTTCACCTTTTACAGGAACCAATCCTGCGAGCGCGTTAAGGAAAGTCGTTTTTCCTGAGCCGCTTTTACCGACAATTGATACGAATTCCCCTTTCCTCATTTGCAGGAACACATCCTCAAGGACCCGTTCGTTAAATTCCACTGCGAGCCCCTTTACTGAAACATGCTCTTTTGCCATTACAAATCAGCCCAGTGGAAAACCCTTCTTGAAAGAGCCACGAAAAAGAAGTCTGTAGAATAAGCTAGGATTCCAAGCACAAGGAGTCCGGCAATCATCATGTCAGCGCGGTAAGTTATCTGCGAGATTGCAATCTGGTAGCCTATTCCCGAAGATGCGCCGGCCATTTCGCTGACAAAAACAAGAGTGTAAGTAGTTCCTATCCAGACCCTTATACCATTCACAATGAAAGGGACAATTGCCGGGAAAATGACTTTTTCATATGTTTCCTTTGCGGATTTGGAGAAAACCTTAGCGGTTTTAATGTAGTCGGAATTAATGGCTTTTGTGCCGATTAATGCGCTCAGCCATGCAGTGAAAAATACTGCAAAAGATATTGAGAACACTTTTGCTGTGTCGCCTATCCCGAACCACAAGATGACCAGCGGGACCATTGCAACTGGCGGGAAAGCCCTTAGCATGTGAAAAAGAGGGCCAACAGATTCCTCCAACAAGACAATCCTGCCTGTAAGTAGGCCGGCGCCCACGCCAATGACAGAGCCGATTATTATACCTGCAGTTATTCTCCAAAGGCTGCTGAAAACATCTTCTGCCATCCTTCCTCCAGCGCACCATTCAATGGCGGCATCAAGTACCTTTTCCGGCCCGGGAAAAAGGCTCTTCTGCACTATCCCAACATCTGAGATTGCGGCCCATAAAAGAATGGCGATAGCGAGGGAGGCAGCGGCCTTCCAGTTGATTTTCATCCGAACCATCTCAGCCTGCGCCTGCAAGCAGGTCCTTCCGCATTATTGGCGAGAAATCGGTGTTTCCCGGCTTTGCTTTTCCGGTTTCAACTGCCCATTTGCTTTCCATTTCAAGGTTTTTGGATAACTGTTCGGTGATTGGAACGCTGAAGTCAAAGTCGCCCCATATTTTTTCTATTATCGCCCTATCGAACTTTGTACGCTTAGACACTAATGCTTTTGCCTCTTCAGGATTTTCCCTGACAAATGTTTCAGCTTCTTTGAGAGACTTGAGGACTGCCTTCACAGTTTCCGGATTCTTGTCGGCAAGGTCTTTTCTGGAAGTCAAGAGGTATCTTGCAGTGTAAATTTCTGCTGGAAGGGCAAATCTTTTTGTTTGCCTACCGCTTTTTTCCTCCGCAATTGTTGGGTATGGCTCGAAAATGTTTATGCCGTCAACAGACCCATTTGAAAAAGCTCCAATCATTTCCTCAGGCTTCTGGGAAATGATTTCCACATTTTCTTTGCTTACATTGTGCTCCTTTAAGTTCAGGTAAAGGGAAAATTCTGGCGTTCCGCCTATAGAAGTGGCTATTTTCCTTTTCTTTGAAAAGAATTCCTCCATTGTTTTCGAGTTGTCATCCGCAACAAGGAGCGGAGCCTCATTGCGGTTTCCTCCAACTTCGGACACAACATAAAACTCATTGCCCTGCATTTTAGCTAGCGCCACAGGGATGTCCCCGACAACAGCAAAGTCCACGCTGTTCGCTAGGAGTGCCTGAAAAGCGAATTTTCCCGCGGTGAATTCCTTTATTTCAACGTCAATCCCGTTCTTCTTGAAAAAGCCTTTTTCATCTGCGACCTGCACCAAGGTACTGGCAGGAGTCATCTGCAGCCCGATAAGCACATGGCTACCGCTTGCCTGGCTGTTTTCCTGCGGATTCTGCTGTGAAGTGCATCCACCAAAGCCGATTATAATTGCAAAAATTGCAAGTGAAAGCAACACTGTGATTTTTGACAGTTCATCCATTTTTCAATCCCCCTGCAATGAATGCAGTGCGGCGATTCATATATGTGTGTCTTCCTTTTTGAGGAGGACACAAAAGCAAGATTTATAATTTTGGCGGATTGTTATATTGGCGTGGACTTTGGTTTTTTGCAGGAACTTGGGCTTACGCAGAACGAGATAAAGATTTATTCGGCCCTGCTTATGCTCGGCTCCGCTGCTTCAGGCAGGATAACCTTTGAAACCGGTCTTCACCGCTCAAGGGTGTATGAGGGGCTAAATCGGCTCGTGGAAAAGGGGCTTGTGAGCTTCGTGAAAAAGGGGAATGTCACATATTTCGAGGCAACCTCCTCCGAGAAGATAGTTGATGTCCTGGAAGAGGAAAAGATTTCGCTTGAAAATAAAATAACAAAAATTAGGGGGCATATTCCTGAACTGAACAAATTCCGCGAAACAAAACCTACTGCGGAGGCATACATATTACAGGGCGTTGAGGGTTTCAAGGCGATGAGGCGGGATTTGCTCAAGCATGCGAAGGGCGAGCACCTGATGATTGGCGCCATTGCACGCGAGGACAAGGTACTGCCTGTGTTCTTTGAGAAATGGAATAGCGAGAGAAAAAGGCTCGGGATTAAAATAAGAATTCTTTACAAGGCGGATGCAAAAAACTCGCCAATGGCAAAGAGGCCTTATCATGCTGAAAGCAGGTTCCTGCCACCGCATATTTCCAACCCCGCGGTAATCAATATTTTCGGCGACAGGGTAGTGAACGTACTCTGGAAAGGCGATTACCCGCTCTGCTTTGTCATGGTAAACAAGGATATTGCTGATGCTTACAGGAAGTATTTTGAGATGCTGTGGCAGGTTTCCAAAAAAACCAGCTGAATATGCTATTGGTTCTCGGCAGGTGCTCAGGCCGTTTCCTTTTCGAGCCTGGCTTTTATTGTCTTGAGTGAGATGAATGATTCGCGCTCCATTTCCTCTAGGCGCATTATTATGTACTTCGCCGTGCTTTTCAGGTTGGGAATCATGACATAGTCGAGCGCGTTCACGCGCCTCTTGGTTTTCTCGATTTCCTTTATGAGCCTCTTGAGCGCGTTCTCGGTTTCAGCGAGCTTGAGTATTATCTCCAGCGCCTTCTCGAAGCCTTCCGCGGCCTCGTCTATTTTCGCTGATGAGCCGGCAATGCTGTAGCCGCGCTGGCTGAGAGTTTTCGAGACGTATTCGCCTTTTATCGCTGGGATGTGGACGCCCATGACATTCTTTGGCTTGACATCGATGAGTGGTGCGCGCTTCACCGACATTGCGATGCTTTCTACCTCTAGCACGCCGTGGTGCGCCTGCGCGACCGCGAGGGCATTGAATGCGTTCTGCATCCTTCCATTCAGTTCCTTGCGCTGGTCCTTTGCCTCCTTGAGTATCTTGAAAAACTCCAGCACGAGGACATCGCGCTTCTGCTTGAGCAGCTTGTGGCCGTTCTCGGCGAGGCGGATTTTGTTGCGAGTCTCTATGAGCTCCAATCGCGTTGTCTTGACGTCTTCAGCCATCCAAATCACGCCTAACCGCTTTGCCTATGCCCAAAATTTGCCCGAGGTCGCAAGCCGTCGGGCGTCTGACTTTTTTGGTTTTGGGTTTTATCCTGCCCAGATTACTTCTCCTCTTTCCTGTACTTCTTTCCATATTTCTCTATGTATTCGAGCTTCACCCTCTTGAGCTCCTTTTCAGGCAGCATCGCGAAGAGTTCCCATCCGAGGTCGAGCGTCTGCTCTATTGTCCTGTCCTCGTCCTTTGCCTGCCTTATGAAGCGCTTCTCGAATTCATCCGCGAATTTCAGGTATTTCCTGTCGGTTTCCCCGAGCGCTTCCTCGCCAACGATTGCGCTCAGACTCCGGAGGTCCCTTCCTGTCGCGTATGCTGCATAAAGCTGGTCAGCGACCCCGCGGTGGTCCTCGCGGGTTTTTTCCTTGCCAATGCCGAGGTTCATCAGCCTCGAGAGGCAAGGCAGCACGTCAATCGGCGGGTAGATTCCTTTCCTGTGCAGTTCCCTCGAAACGACGATTTGGCCTTCTGTGATATACCCCGTGAGGTCAGGTATCGGGTGAGTGATGTCATCCGAGGGCATTGTCAGTATCGGGAACTGTGTCACCGAGCCTTTCTTGCCTTTTATCATTCCCGCCCTCTCATATATTGTCGAAAGGTCCGTGTACATGTACCCGGGATAGCCGCGCCTTCCGGGCACCTCTTTCCTTGCCCCTGCGATTTCGCGCAGGGCTTCGCAGTAGTTCGTCATGTCCGTTATTATGACGAGCACGTGCATGTTCTTCTCGAAAGCGAGGTATTCCGCTGTCGTGAGCGCCATCCTCGGCGTGATTATCCTCTCGACGCTCGGGTCATCCGCGAGGTTGAGGAAAAGCACGCTCCTTTCGAGGGCGCCTGTCCTTTCAAAGTCCTTCATGAAGAAGCTTGCCTCTTCATGCGTTATCCCGACCGCCGCAAAGACAACTGCAAAGCTCTCGCCTTTTGCCTTGACCTTTGCCTGCCTAGCAATCTGCACCGCTAGCTCGTTGTGCGGCAGTCCCGCCCCGGAGAATATAGGGAGCTTCTGGCCCCTCACCAGCGTATTCAGGCCGTCTATCGTGCTCATTCCGGTCTGTATGAAATCAGATGGCTTGATTCGCGCGACAGGGTTTATCGCGGCGCCGTTGATGTCTATTTTCTTCTCGGCAATCACGGGCGGCCCCTTGTCTATCGGCTCCCCGAGGCCGTTGAATACCCTTCCGAGCATTTCCTCCGAAACACCGAGCCTCATCGTCTCGCCGAGGAACTTTACCTTGGTCTTCTGTACATCAAGGCCGGTTGTCACCCCGAATATCTGTATCACCACGAGGCCTTTCGAGGTCTCGAGCACTTGGCCTTTCCTCTTTTCCCCGTTGGGGAGTTTCACTTCAACTATCTCGTTGTAGCCCACGTTCTCGACTTTTTCCACGAAGACGATCGGGCCCTCGACGCTCTTCACTGTCTGGTACTCCTTTATCATCCCTGCCATGTGCTCACCTTTTTGCCTCGCTTGTTATTTTATCGAACTGTGAATTCATTTCCTTTTCAATCTCTATCGCCCTCTTTTCCATGTCCTTTTCAGGCACTTCCTTCATCCTCGCAATCTCTTCCCTTACCTTGAGGCCAGTTATTGCCTTCAGCTGGGCTCCTGCTTCAAGGCACCTGAGGCCCCTGTCATGGAAGACAAGGATTTTTCCAAGCATCAGGAACTGCTTTTCCAGCGATGAGGAAGCGTCGACATCGCTGTATGCCGACTGCTGGAGGAAATCCTCCCTTATCATCCTTGTCGCGTCGAGGATTGCCTGCTCCTTTTCAGGCAGGGCGTCCGGCCCTACAAGCTGCACGATTTCCTGCAGCTCGGCTTCCTTCTGGAGCAATGCCATCGCCCTTTTCCTGTTGTCCGCCCATTCCTTTGAAACGTTCTTTGCGTATGTCGCGTCAAGCGAGTCGGTGTATAGCGAATAGCTCTTCAGCCAGTTGATTGCGGGGAAATGCCTTCTCTGCGCGAGCTTTGCGTCAAGCGCCCAGAACACCTTTGTGACACGCAGGGTGTTCTGCGAAACAGGCTCCGAGATGTCCCCCCCTGGCGGGGAAACCGCCCCAATGACCGACACGGAGCCGAACCTTTCCTTCTTTGAGAGGCAGATTACCCTTCCTGCCCGCTCGTAAAATTCCGCGAGGCGCCTCGCGAGGTATGCGGGATACCCCTCTTCCCCTGGCATTTCTTCAATCCTTCCTGAAATCTCCCTCATCGCCTCTGCCCACCTTGAGGTGGAATCAGCCATGAGCGCCACGTCATACCCCATGTCCCTGTAATATTCCGCGATTGTTATTCCTGTGTAAACAGAAGCTTCGCGCGCAGCGACCGGCATGTTCGAGGTGTTTGCAATGAGCACGGTCCTCTGCATCAGCGGCTTCTTTGTCTTCGGGTCAATGAGTTCCGGGAATTCCGTGAGCACTTCGGTCATTTCGTTGCCGCGCTCGCCGCAGCCGATGTAGACAATTATCTGCGCGTCGCTCCACTTTGCGAGCGATTGCTGCGTGACAGTCTTGCCCGAGCCGAACGGCCCCGGTATTGCTGCAACCCCGCCCTTCGCAATCGGGAAGAACGTGTCAAGTATCCTCTGCCCCGTTACAAGCGGGGTTGTCGGCGCGAGCTTTTCCCTGCACGGCCTCGGCCTCCTTACTTCCCATTTCTGCATAAGCTTTATCTCATGCTTCTGTGAGCCGTCCTTTACAACTGCTACGGTGTCCTCGACAGTATAGGTGCCTTTCTTTATCTCGGCTATTTCGCCCTTTATCCCATGGGGCACCATTACCCTGTGCGTGATTATTTCGGTTTCCTGGACTTCACCTATTATGTCTCCGCCGTGCACGCTGTCCCCTTTCTTTGCTGTAGGGGTGAATTCCCATTTCTTGTGCCTGTCAAGCGCATTTGCCGTTACTCCGCGGCCTATGAATCCGCCTGTTTTCCGCATTATCTCGTTGAGGGGCCTCTGTATTCCGTCATAAATTGACTCGAGCAGGCCTGGGCCGAGCTCCACGGAGAGGGGCATTTCCGTGTTCTCGATTACCTGGCCCGGCTTGAGGCCTGAAGTGTCCTCGTAAACCTGAATTGTCGCGGTGTCAGCGCTGAGCTTTATTATTTCGCCTATTAGCTGCAGCTCGCCGACCTTCACAACGTCGTACATTTTCGCGCCGAGCATTTTCTCCCCGATGACGACGGGGCCGCTTATCTTCCTCAGTTCTCCCATTCTTTTCACCTCTCCCCTCACTTGGCTCATGCCATAATCTCGAATCCCAGTGCCTTCTTTATCTGGCTCTTCAGCGAGTCCGCTTCCCCTGCAACTGGCCCGCCCTTGTCCGGCACCGCTATCACCACCGGCTTGGCCTGCCTCTCAATGCGCTTCTTGAGGCGCCAATCCATCTTTTCCATTATTGCCTCGCTGGTGATTATAATCCCTGTGTCTTCGGTGCCCAGCAGCTCCTCTATTTTTGCCTCCGCTTCGCGGCCTTCCCTCGGAAAAATTTCCTGTATGCCCGCAAGTCTGAAGCCAGTGCAAGTGGGGCCGTCTGCAACGACGACAATCTTCACGAGTGCAACATCGTTTTTTTCCATAAACACCATTCATCCCGGTTCTTTTCCTTTTTGCTCAAGCTTTTTACTTTCCTCGGCCCTAGAGGGCCGAGGCCTCGTACCAAAGGGGACAAGGTCTTTCCGGGAAAAGGAAAAAGCTTGTATCAGACTTGTACAATCATCTCCTGCAACTGTTCCATCGGAAGCGAGAATTCCTTTGCCCTCACGATTTTCCGTATGTTTGAAACCTCTTCCTCCTTGAGAAGGACAAGGCCCACTATTGCGCCGATTGACAGAACACTGTTCCTCAGTATTTTGAGGCCTTTCTTTGCAACGCCTTTTTCCGCGGCGGTCTCTACCGGAATCAGGCTGCCTGTCTTCCTGAATGACTCCATTGCCTTTGAAAGGCCTAGCCCCCTATCGAGGAGCTTTGCTGATTCCTCCACATTCTTCGCCCCCGCGGCCTGCCTTAGCCTTTCCCGGCCCATGTTTCCCGTGAACATTACTCCCTTCATTATCCTTTCCTCGCCAAAGCCCTCTTTCTTTGACCTGAGTATGCTAGAAATGTTCTTTGCATCAGCCTGTGCCTTCAGCATTTTCATTATCGCCCTCTCGTCCCAGAATGGTCCTGCCCCGGCACCCGAGAGCCTCGCGTAATAATAATTGTCCAACGCGGAGAGCATATGGCCTGTGTCCCTGTCCTTTTCATACTCCTTCATTGCCTTTGAAAGGACCTTTCCATAAGGCGTGCCCGCGAGTTCAATGACGGTTTCCCTCACGCCTTTTGCCTCGAGCATTTTCGCGAATTTTCCCCTTGAGAGGATGCCTATCTCCATGAGGAACTGGTTGTACTGCTCCCTGTTCTGGCCGAGATGCTTTGCGAGAAGCACTATCTTGATGTTGTTGATTTCATACCTGTCGAAGAGCGCGAGCACC
Organism: uncultured archaeon; assembly: GCA_902386385.1. Lineage (GTDB taxonomy): Archaea > Iainarchaeota > Iainarchaeia > Iainarchaeales > Iainarchaeaceae > CABMIU01. The sequence goes on along the minus strand of CABMIU010000025.1, from coordinate 30,471 downwards.
ATTCCCTTTGCTTCCTTCGGGGTTATCCTAACTATCCTCCTAAGCACTGCCGAGAAATTCTTTGTTGCCGCAAGTTCAATCTGGTCCGCGAGGCTCTTTTCCCTCAGGGCACTCGCGACAAGGTCCTGCCTGTAGCTTGTTTTCTCCAGTGCAGCAAACACTTCCCCGACGCCCTTTGCCGCCATCAGAGTGTCCATTTCCCTCTGGCTTAGGAGGCCCTGCTTCATTGCCTTGACGCGCGCGTTAGCATAGCCGAAAGCCATTACCCTGTACATCAGCGAAGAGCGCAGATTCATCCCCATAACAACACCAATTGCCTGAATCTTCCATTCAATGCATTGCCTCGTCACGCCTTGTATTATCCCGCCTTGCCTCAAAGGCTCCTGCAACCTGCTTCATTTCCTCCCCTTCCCGAAGAGCTCGTAATACACGAGCTTCCTCAGCTTCTCGCTGTCCTGGCCGAATATTGATTCGAGCGAGCAGTCAATTGCCACCGTGCCATCACTGTTGGAAACGATTGCCCCGCCCTCTATGTCCGCATTCTCTCCTGAAACATTCTTTGCGAGCCTCTTTGCAAGGGTTTTGTCCCTCGCGTTGACGGAAACGATAGCCCCTTTTCCGAGTTCCCTCTCCGCCTTTGAGATTATTCCCTTCATGAGCTTCTCGTAGCCAGCCCTGTTGTTCGGCACAGCCCCGAATTCCTTCCATATTTTTTCGAGCGCCTGCTCTATGACCCTGTTCTTTGCCTCGCTCACGATTTTCTTTGCCTTGAGCTGTGCTGCCCCTATCCTCTCGTTCCTCTCGGAAGCTATTGCGGCTTCGGCCCTCGCCTTAGCTTTTTCCTTCAATTTCGAGGCTTCCTGCATTGCAGCCCCGATTATTTCCGAGGCCCGCTTTTCAGCAAGGCTTTTTGCCTTTGCCGCCTCGCTTTTGCCTTCCTGCAGTAGGCCTTTCCTGAGTTCTTCCAGAGACATCTGAATTACCCCTTTTCCGAAATCATATTCCCTTTTTTCATCTGATTTTTTGGTTAATATTTAATTATTTGATTGATTATTGGCCACCGGCCTCACTTCAGGACCAGCAGCAGTGACACGACAAAGCCGAATATCACGATTGTTTCCGGGATTGCGACCCAGATTATCAGCTTCGATGCCTGGTCCGGCTTCTCTGCTATCACTCCCATTGCGCTGGAACCGATTGCGGCCTGTGCCATTCCAGTCCCTATCGCGCCTCCTGCTATTGCCAGGCCAGCGCCTATTGCCGCCATGCCTGCTGTTTCTATTGCGACCATTTCTCTGCACCTCCGATGCTTTGTTTACTTTCGATTATATCTGCAATATCTGTATACTCATTCAGATATTCACTTAATCCTTCAGGTATTTCCTCTCGAATTTGAACGGTGTGAATTCCTTCCCGCCGCCCTCGAAAAATTTTGAGTAAAATTCGACGTAATTGAGCCTCGCCCCCTGTATGAATGATTCAAACATGGCGAGGAACGCGTTGAAGACATGCCCGAAAATGAAAAGCGGCAGTAGCACCAATGCCATCAGCCCCTTGTCTGGGCTGGGAAACGCCATGTCATTCAGGATAAGTGCAATCACAGTTCCCGAAAGCCCAACCGCCAGTATTCGCGCAAAAGAAAGAACGTTGCCCATAACCCCCGGAAGCTCAATCAACCCCATTACGCCTTCCTGCTTCACCATTGCAATGAGCGAAACAACGAACATTGCGGCAGAGGGCAACAGCACGACTTCAGGCAATGCCTTGAACATTGCAGTGCTTACTACCAGTGTGCCGAATGTCACGATGCCGAACCAGCCGAGCTTTGCAATCGCGTGCTTTTTCTCCCCGTGCTTCATCGCATTTACGAAGCCAAGCAGGAATCCCAATGCCATTGTGAATACTCCTGCGAGGATTGTCACCGTGAGCAGTAGGTTGATGTTGGTAAGCCTCTCGATTCCTGTGTATAGCTCGATACCGTGCAGCCCGAACTTTTCAAGCAGGTGCATGTGGCTCATGCCGGCATACTCGTCGAATATGACCCCGAATATTATTGTCGGGATTGCGCTCCACATCCACATTTTCGCTACAGGGTTCATTATCCCGCCTGGCGGGAATTTCTGCATGAGCCAGCGCGCGATGAGGAATGAAATTATGCCGTAAATGAAGTCGCCCACCATCATCCCGTAAAAGACCGGGAAGAAAATGAGGAAAATCACTGTTGGGTCGATTTCGCTGCCCTTTGGCACGGACATGAATTTAGTGAGCCACTCGAAAGGCTCGAGCAGCGGATGGTGGCTCAGGAGCGTTGGGGCTTCCTCGTGGTGCCTCGCCAAATGGCTGCTTGAAAACTTCTGGATGAAAACTTTTTCCCCAATCCTTTCCCTCGCGGCTCTCTCGAATTCGCCGTAATTTTTCTCCGGAAGGTATGCCTCGAGGACAAAGGAATGCCCGGTGCTGCCGAAATTCTGCGGCGCCGCTGCCTTTTCCGCCTCTATTGAGAGATGCTCCCTCGCTGCCGCGAACTGTGCCCTGTGCCTTTCCCCTGCTTTTGCAAGCTCTTTTGAGAGCGCTCCGATTTTTCCCTGCAGCGAGGCAATCCTTTTCTCCGCGTCTTTTATTTCAGCCTGCGGTGTCCCGTTTATTTTCGGCATTGGCATTCTCTCAAGGCCGGCCGTTGAAAGGCCATGGATTGTTGCCTCATCCCCTTTTAAAACCGCAACAAGGTGCATCCCTGAATTTTTCATGGACGGCTTCTGGGTGTGCTTCAGAACCCCTTCCTGGCCGAGGGCCTTTTCGAATTTTGCCTCGTCCTTTTTCTGCACAGTGCCTGCAATGATTTCAATGCTGCCGCTTTGGATTTTTCCGAAATCTATCCCGAAAGAGGAAAACTCACGCACCCTTGCAATGTCCTCTTTTGCCGAGTCAATTTCCGACTGCAATTTCTCCAGCTCAATCCCTATCGCGATAGCTCTTTCCTCTGCCTGTCGTGCTTCCCCTGATTTCAGGAACTCTGCTGCTTCCTTCCTTGTAAGCTTCTGCCTCTGGCCATTGCCCTTCATGCCTGAAAGAATCGCATCAAGCCTCACAAGCCTCTCGTTGCCTGCCTGCAGGCCCTCGAGAGCAGGGCAGTTCCCTATTTCCTCGGAACTGAACCTCTTTATCTCCGCGCCGCCGAACGACTCCAGGCAGTCTATTGCCTTCCGAAGGCTGGCCTTGCGCTCTATCACCCTTACCTTGCACATCTTTTCAGGGAAAAACATTCAATCGCCTTTTTTTCATTCAATTATTTATCATGGCCATGCCCGGCAAAATGCCGCATTCGCCCGCCATTCCGGCTTCATTCAAGTATTTCCTCCGCCACTTTCCTCGCAAACGGCAAAGGCACGGTCATTTCCATTGTCCTTTTTGATTCATTGGCCGCAGCCTCAAAGATTTTCTTTTCTTCATCCTCGATTCCTTTCCTTGCCTCTTCAACCATGCGCGCCTCCGAGACTGCCGCCTCTGCGGATGCCTTCTCGCCGATTTTCCTCGCTTCGGCGTTTGCCTTGGCAACAATCTCTTCCGCCTCTTTTTTGGCCTGCGCAATGATTTTCTCCTTTTCCTTTTCCGCGGCCCTTATTTCAGCGAGCTCTTCCGCAAAACCGTCCTCGTCCATCACAAAACCCCCCTTTGCCTTGATGAAATCCTCGCCTCCCTGAGCGCGATTATTCCGTCGAAAACCCTTGAAATGAGTTTTGGCATTATCGTGTAGAAGCCGGCAAGAAGCACGAGCATTATTGCAAGTCCCTTGTTGATGCCGATTACGCCGAGCTTTGTCCCCGCAATTACTGCAAAAGCCGCTAGCAGGAAAAGCGGGAAAGCCTGCAGGAGAACAAAAGAAACAGAAAATTCCCTGAGCGAAGCCCGCTCACGCATGCAAAGACCGCGGCTTTTTCCGCCTTTCGCGCAAAGAGCTTTCGCTGGCTGCATCCGGAATCCAGTCCTGATTATTTCCGGGCCCTCACCATGCCCGCTATCCATTACAAACCATGCCGTGGGTTAGATTAAAAAAGGTTTCCCGCGCGGAAAGGCCCGCGAAGCCTTTCGCCGCTTCGGAGCGACGGAGGTTCCCTCTTCGAGGGGGTATAATGCAAACCGGTTTTTAGTGCTGGCTGAGCGGTCACTGACTCGCTGTTCCTTTTGCCATCTTCATTTTTTGCAGGCGAGCAGCGCATACGCTATGTGCCCTATCTTCCCGCCTTTCCTGTGAAGAGCCAGGGCTTCGGCTGCATTTATCCTTGCGCTGGAAATCATTGGTTTCATCTTAGTGCAGTTGACCTTGTCCATTGCCGCAGGAGGCTCAACGCCAATTTTTTCCCTTATCCTGTCCCTTGCCTTTTCATAGTCATAAAATTCAAAGCTCAGGCCGTTTTCCGCCTCGTGCCTCGCGTATTCCTCGAGGAAAGCGATGTCGCTGTGGCTCTTGAACGCGCAGGCAAATTTTTCATATTTCATTCCTGCCCTTGAAAAGCACTCGTCCAATGCATTTCCAGGCAGCCTTCCCCCGACCATTGTAAGTACCCTGCCATTTTTGCCGAGCTTGTCCCCTGCAGAGAGCAGGAAACCGAGCTGCGGCAGGAGGGAATACCTGTAAAGCAGGTCCTCTTTACCGTTTGAAAGGCCGAAATAGCAGCCCATGTCAGCAAGGGCTACATTTGAATTCAGCCTGCCGAATGATTTTCCGGACGCCATCATCAAAGGCAGGTTTGCGTATATCAGGTCGACTTTCCCTTCGACTGGCAGGCAGTCTCTGCCAGGCTTATATGATATTTCCCTGCCCTCTATAATGTCTGCTGAATTCTTCTTTATGTTCTGGCTTATTTTCGGCAGAATTTCTGGCACGATGTCCGTCACCTGAAGCCGCCTTAGATTTTTGAATGTGCGCAGCATTGCAATCGCGTCAACACCGTTGCCGCTGCCGATTGCAGCCGCGCTTGAAATGCTATTTCCGAAAAGGCTTTCAGCTTTCCTGAACGCAATCAGCGAGAGGTAAAGCCAGTCCTCTTTTGGATTTTCCTCTATCTGCGGCATTTTTCCGCTGATGTCGACAAAGCCGCTGTGCTTTATGCCCGCGGCGCCGAAAAGATTCGAAATGTCGACTCTTGCCATTTGTTAGGACTCGGTGCAGAACATATATAAATACCCCCCGCGGTCTCAAAATGATTTTTATGCCGATTGCCGATATTCCGGGTTTTTTGCCCTGCAGATTTCCAGTCAGATTCACTTGCCGAATGCCCTTGAAATGGTTTCAATTTCGCTGCAGAGCAGGTCAACTTCAGCGGCAGTGTTGTAAATGTAAAAGCTCGCGCGAACAAGGCCGTGCGGATTTATGCTTCCCACGATGGGCTCGGCGCAGTGCATCCCAGAGCGCACCGCGATTTTCCCTGATTCATCAAGGGCTGCCGCGACATCCACCGCATCAATGCCGTCAATGCCGAACATCACGATGCCTGCCTGCTTCTCCGCATCCGCCGGGCAGTAGACCTTCACCCCTTTTATACTGCTGATTTTGCCGAGGCCGTGCCTGGTGAGCTGCTTCTCGTGGTTGCGCACGTCCTGCATCCCGAGCTTCCTCAGGAAACTGCAGGCTTCGCCAAACCCTATAGCTTCGGCTATTGCGGGAGTCCCGGCCTCGAACTTCTGCGGTGCATCGCCGAATTCCGTCCTTTCAACCGTGACTTTCCTTATCATTCCGCCGCCGTAATTGTAAGGGGGCATTTTTGCGAGCAAATCCTCTTTTCCATAAAGGGCCCCGGTCCCAGTCGGGCCGAGCATCTTGTGGCCGGAGAAAGCGTAAAAATCGGCGTTGATTCTCCTCACGTTAACTTCCATGTGCGGAACAGACTGTGCACCGTCCACGAGGAAAAATGCGCCGTTGTCATGGCAAATCTTCGCAATCTCCGAAACCGGCTGGATTGATGCGACGGTATTCGAGGCATGGGCTATTGCGACAATTTTGGTCTTGCGTGAAACTTTTTTGGCGAGGTCCCCCATGTCCAGAGTATAATCCGGGTTGAGTTTCGCCACTTTCAATTTTGTGCCTGTTCTTTCGCACAGCTGCTGCCATGGCAGGAGGTTCGCGTGGTGCTCGAGGAAAGAAACCAAAACCTCGTCGCCTGCATTGAAATGTCCCATCCTTTCCAGTGACACCGCGGCAAGGTTAATGCTCTCGGTCGCATTCCTAGTGAAAACTAACTCATTTTCCTTTGCTCCGACAAAGCCTGCGACAGTTGCCCTCGCGTCCTCGTATTTCTCAGTTGCCTTGCGCGCGAGCCTGTGTGAACCCCTGCCCACGTTCGCCGGAAACTCCTCGTAATACGACCGCACGGCATCGATTACGCATTTGGGCTTGAGGGTTGTCGCGGCGTTATCAAGGTAAACAAGGCCGGGGTTGTTCTGCAGCGCGGGAAACTCCTGGCGGATTTTCTCGGAAATCATGGAAAAGTAAAAGAAAGTTCAATGTTTAATTGTTGCGGTTGCGGGACCGCATTTTTGCCGAGCCATCAGTTCTGCCATCCTCGATGAGTAAAAAGTGTCAGATAGCCTCCTCTTTCTGCAGCTTGTGCACTTCTTCAATGTGGTTTTCCATATTTGCCTTTTCATTGTAGCAAGGGGAGAAAGCACCGGAAGCATATTGTACTATCGGTGTGCAAGGCAATAGAAAAAGTTATTTGTGCTTCACTTATCCATTTGGCCAATCGCCACCTTGTTTCTTGGCTTGTTTTTGGCATCCAAAACCAAAACCTTTTTACGTTGATTGCCGAATATTATTGTAGTGGTGTTTGTGATTTTGAATTTATGTTCCAATTATGCTCCAAATATGCACATATTTAAAGCATTTGTGGGGTTAATGGTTTTTGGTGATTCTTTTATGAATGTGGTTTTCAGGGGGAAATCGATGGAAATACTCGATGAAATGGTCCGCCAGGGCTTTGCGAACACCAAATCGGAGGCCGTGAGGCTCGCGGTCATTAACTTTGGCAAGGAGCGCCTGAGTGAGGCCGAGCTTGTGAACAGGAAGCTTGACCAGATGGACAGGGAAGTCGCTGAGGGAAAGAGGAAGCTTCTCACTGCAGAAGAAGCTTTGGGTGAATATGCGAAATACCTGAAGAAAAAATAACTTTTATGTATTTGCCTGTATTTGAAGCTGAATGGAATTGGCATTTCCGGAAACTGGAGAAAGAGCTTCAGGTTCGTGTCGGAAAGAAAATCCAGAAAATTCTGGAGCATCCGCAAAAAAGGCATTTGATGGCTGGCGCAAGATTTTTTGTCGGTGAAGTCGGGCAGCACAGGATAATTTATAGGGTTTTTGAGCAGGCGAACGAAGTGAGATTCTACTTCGTTGGCGGCCACAAAGAATATGAATGTTGGTACAAGCTGCAGCATTAATTCGGATGCCAAAACTCTCAGCCGAATTATTTCGCCTTCGCCAGTTCCGCGTCAATCACTGCAGAGAATTCCTCGATGGTTTTCGGCGCGACAAGCACTTTTCCGTTGATGAAGAATGTCGGCGTGCCGTAGATGCCCGCGTTTATGGATTCCTGCTTCTGTTGCTGCACGTGCTGCGTATACTTGCCTGAATCAAGACATGCGTTGAACGACGTTGTGTCGAGGTTCAGGTCAGCGGCGAATCCCTTGTAGTGCTGCAGCAGCTGGCTTTCATCCGGGGTTTGGGTGCATTCGAGCTGCCTCTTGAAAAGCAAATCCTTGTATTCCCAGAACTTGCCCTGGTCCCTCGCGCATTCCGCCGCCTCCGCCGCCTTGAAGGAATAATTGTGCGTTGGCAGGGGGAAGTACTTGAAATAAAGCGCAACTTTCCCGCCTTTGCCATCCGCCCCGTTGTAATTGTCAAGAACCTCCTGGACAAGGTATTCCGTTGACTTTGTGTAGGGGCAGGTGAAGCACCCGACTTCGATAATCTTCACTTGCGCATCCGCGTTCCCTTTCATCGGGAGGCCTTCGAATGGAACCATCTTTACCTGCCCCGGCGAGGGAGGGAAAAGCCATTCAAGGGGGTTTGTCCCTGAATATGTTTCAGGGCTCAGCGGGCAGAATGCGTTCGTGTTCGGGCCGTTGCAGTTGCCGTAAGCCCAGAAATTGTAGAGGCCGATTCCGGTGAATGCAATGCTGCCGATGAAAATGAGCGTGAACAATGTTGAGATTGATTCAAAGTGCTTGTTGATGAATTTGCCTAGGCCTTCATTGCGTTTCATCACCTTTACCGAAACAAGCATCTTCAGGCGCCTGTCGAGGCCTGTGTTGCATGGCCGCAAGGTGGCTTTCCTGAAAACGCAGTCCAGTGCCTCCTTGAACAACGGCCTGTGCGTCGCAGAGAAAATGCTCAGGATGCCGAAAACAAACAGGGCAATAATGCAGACAACCATTTTTGCTCACTTCACAAACTATACCGTTCAAAATGATTTCAATATAATAATCAACTTACCACTCCAATTAAAATTAATTATTATCAATTTGTTTTTTTTAAGCCGCCCGCCTTACTTGGCAATGTTAACCGGCATTCCCTTTGCAAATGCCTCAATGTTCTCAATTGTCGTATTCAGTATCCTTTCAAGCGCCTCCTGGCTGTTGAATGCATTGTGTGGCGTTATAAGCACGTTCTGCATCTTCAGGAGGACGTGGTTCCGCAACACCTGCCGCAGGTCGCATTCTTTCTTGAAATTCTGGTCAATGACCTGCTTTTCCTCGCGGATTAAGCATTCTCCCTCAAGGACATCAAGGCCGGCGCTGCCGATTGCCTTGCTTTCAAGCCCTTTTATGAGCGCATTTGTGTCAATGATTTCCCCCCGTGAAGTATTTAGGATTGTCACGCCTTTTTTCACTTTTTTTAGGGAATCTGCATCGAACATGTGCCGTGTGCCGTCATTCAGCGGCACATGAAATGTAATTATATCCGATTGCCTGTAAAGTTCTTCGAGCGAAACATGCGCGAAGCCGAGCTCTTTCTCGAGTTTCCTGTCAGGGAACCTCTCATAGGCGATAACATTCATTTCAAAGCCTTTCGCGATTCTCACGACGTGCCTGCCGATGTGCCCGCATCCAACCACCCCTATCGTCTTGCCCTTGAGGTCAAAGCCGCGCAGGCCGATTGCGCTGAAATCCGCCCTGCTTGTGCGCTCATAAGACTGGTGTATCCTGCGCGACAGGGCCAGCAGCAGCGCAAAGGTGTGCTCTGCAACGGTGTTCTCGCCGTATGTCGGCACGTTGCAGACTGTTATGCCCCTCTTTGCGCATTCCTTCAGGTCAATGTGGTTGTAACCAGTGGACATTGTCGTGACAAGCTTGAGCCTTGGCAAGGCATCAAGGGCCTTCTTGTCTATCGGGGAATAGATAAAAATGCCAAGCGCTTCAGCATCGCTGATTTTTTTTGCCTGGCTTGGGCCGAGATTTTTAGCGGAAAAAGAAAGGGTATGCCCACTTAGCCTTTCCTCTAGATACTCCTGCTCCCACTTTTCGGTCTCGAAGAAGGATATTTTCATGGTAGTAAAATGCACTTATTTCCTTTTAAGTGTGTTAGTGCATTGTTAATTTTGAACCATATGCTCGGCAAAATCAGGCAAGGTACAAGGCATTTCGCGGAAGCTGTCGCAAAGCCTTTCGCGGCCCTTGGAATCAATCCGAACATCTTCAGCTTCCTTGCCATCCCGCTTGCAATAATCGCGGCATATTTCATCGCTTCGCAAAATTTCCTTTTTGCATTCATCTTCTCCTGTCTCGCTGTCTCAATCGACCTCTTTGACGGTGCGGTTGCGCGCCTGCAGGAGAAGGAATCCCTTTTCGGGAATTATTTCGAGACAATGGTTGACAAGGTCGTGGAAATAATCCTCTTCATTGCATGCGCATTCATGTACCCTGTTGCGGCTTCCTGCGCCCTCGGCTTTTCGATGCTTAATTCCTACGCAAAGCCGCGCGTTGGCTTGGTGATAATAACCGACAACCGCGACTGGCCGGCAATCGGAGAGCACGCGGAGCGGATGATACTGCTCCTGCTTGGCCTGCTTGCCTCGGTTTTCTCTGTTTCGATTGCTGGAATTAAAGGCCTTGAAATATTTTTGTTGGCTATTGCAATTGTGGCACTAATCGGCTCGGTGCAAAGGATTTTGTATGCGAAGAAGCTGATTGAAGAGGCGGAGAAGGCAGGCACGGTGCTGCCTTACCTGAAGAAAAAGTGACGCGATTTTACCCCAGCAGCGACGCCACCAGCGGCAGCCCTATTATCACGCCGATTGTCGCGCCGATATTCGCCAACCCGACAACGAGCAGTATCCTTGTCACCTGGTTCCTGGTGAAATCGCCAAAGGAATTCAGGTTCGCCAGTCCCTCGAAATCCCTGACCTTGGGGTTCCTGATTTTTGCCTCGACATATCCCGCTACCCAGCCCGCTGCGAGGAGCGGGTGCAGAGTTGTGAACGGCGCTGCGAGGAATGCCGCAAGGACAGAAAGCGGGTGGCCTCCCGCAATAAAGGTTCCTAGGGCTGCAAGCAATCCGGTTGAAAGGAACCAATAAACCATTGCGGTCAGAGTCACGTTCAGCCCTTTTGCAAGGAAAAGGCTGCCGAGGAGGATTACGAAGGAAACAGGGATTGCCCACTGGATTATTTTTGCCCAGTCAATGCCCCTGCTTTTTTCCACTCTTGAAATGGCCTCGATGTCAACAGGCCTGCCAATGGATTCCTTTATCCCCTCGATATGGCCAGCGCCAACGATTGCAAGCACTTTTTTTCCCGGCGCGCTCGCGATGCTGTTCGCGATGTAAGCGTCCCTCTCATCCACGAGCACTGACTTAACGGAAGGTAGCTCCTTTGCGAGCTGCTTCATAAGCTCGCTCAGCAGGTCCTTTTCCTTCAGCTTCTCAACCGCTTCAGAGTCAAGGGCCTTTCTCTCATCAGGGAAAAACCCAGCTATTGCGGATATCCCGAAATGCAGTTTTTCGCCAATGCTCATTTTCTGCATCGCCCTTTTCAGGGTGATATTCACGTCCCTGTCCAGGAGCGCAACGGGGATGCCTTTCTGCTCCGCTGCATTAATCGCCTGTATCATTTCCGAGCCCGGCTTCACGCCGAGCTGCTGGCCGAGGGACCTCTGGAGGTTTGTTAGGAGAACCGTTAGCAGGAAAAGGTATGTCTGCCCCGATGAAATGACGTCGCCGATGTTCATGTTCTGCCAGCGCTCGCCGTTGCGCAGCTGCTCGAACCTCTTGATGTCAAGCTCGACCCCTACAATGTCCGGCTTCTCATTTTCGATGGCTTCCTTGACTTCATCGGTGCTGGCTTTTGAAATGTGCGCCGTTCCGAGGAGGAGTATCTCCTTTTCTCCGAACTTAACCCTTTCGATCGGCATCGGATAGATTTCCCCATATTTCCCTTTTAAAATGGACGCAATTTTCAGGCAAATGCCAGGGGCAGGAATCAGCCACCAGCGAAAACTACCTGTATCCGTTTTATTAACATCTGACCGCTTATTTCCATGATGATACCGCTGATTAAACCTGGGCCGGGCAACAGCCTACTCGCCGAGGCTGCCCTAGCGGCATTTGCCCTGCTGATTATTGCATGCCCTGCGTATTCAATTTCAGTCGAGGCGCCTGCCGCTGTCCCTGAAAATGTCTCATGGGGCTTCAAGGTTGTGCTTGACCCGACCGAGTCATGGTCAAGGGCGACTGTAAAGGTGGACAATGCATCCCTTCTAGATGTTTACTCCAACGGCACAATAACAACAGACCCTTACAACGGCCAGTTCGCAATCAAGGCATTCCTCGCGGATGAGAACACGAATTCCACTGGCGGCCTCGTGCTTTATGTTTCGCACATGGGACTGGGCAAGGGCGAGCATTCAATATCCGTTTCATCCGAATCAGGCTCAGATTCAAAGACGGTTATATCATTCACCTCCCTTGACGAGTCATTCGGCCTGAAGGCTGAGGAAAAATTCTCCGAGGTAGATTCTCGCCTTTCCGGCAACGATGCAGACAGGAACACCATGTGGCGCAAGATAGCGGATGACTCGAACAAGGTGTCCTTCCTCATAGGCAAGTCGCGCTACTTCGATTCCAAGGTTTCATCGCTTTCGGAGCAGCTTTCAGGCGCGCAGTCAATTGCCTCGAAGATTTATGAGCTGCAGCAGGCCCAGGTGAGCGGCATGGCAAACAAAAAGAACGATGCCCCTGCAGCAGCATTCGTGAGCCTTGCCTCCGGTGCGGCAACGCCTATGATGTACCTCATCGGGGTTGTCCTTGTAATAGTCATTTTCCTTTTCTCCGCGCAATTCATCCGCCAGAAAATGGGTGAATCCAGCATCTATGCGCAGAAGGATGAGCACGGCCTGCCGCTAAGCAGCGGGCAGGATTCATCAGGCCAGGGCAGGTTCATGGGCCTCGGCGAGGGCAAGTGGAAGTACAAGGAAAAATGAATTAACCCGCCATTTCCATTGCATGGCTTTTTGCTTATGGCTGGCTTTAATGCGATAAAGAAGGAAATCGAGGGCACTCTTCCGCGTTCCCCGCTGAAGAACGAGCTTTGCCACGCAAAACTCGTGCTTAAATGGCTCATAAAACTCAGCCCTGGCTGCGGGGACGCAATGAAAATCGCCGCCTTTGGCCATGACATCGAAAGAGCAGTAACCGGAATAACCGAAAAAGGCCTCGATGGATTTTCGGGGTACGAAGAGTTCAAAAGAGAGCACGCGAAAAGGTCGGCTGGCATCCTCAGCCAAATGATGGAAAAGCACGGCTTCAGCCACGAAGAAATAAGCCGGATGGCCAACGCAGTTGAACGGCATGAATCCGGCGGGAATGATGACTCCAACCTGCTCATGGAAGCCGACAGCCTTGCTTTCATGGAATACAATATCCCTTTCTACCTTGAACGGAACGGCAGGGAAAAAGCCCTGCACAAGATAAGATTCATGTACCGCCGCCTTTCGGAAAAAGGGAAAGTAATTGTAAGCAGCATGAATTTCAAAAACAAGGAAACTTCCGGCCTGTTCAATGAGGCTCTCGGAAAAAGCTGAATTCTGCGCTTCGCCGGATTATCTGCAGTATACTCATTTCCCGTACTTCTTCTTCAGCGCAGCTTTCACGAACCCTAGGTACACAGGGTTCGGCTTCAGGGGCCTTGAGGTGAATTCCGCGTGATACTGCGTCCCGACAAAGAAAGGATGCCCCGGCAATTCAAGGATTTGCATTATCCTCTTCTGCGGAGCCATCCCTGAAAATACCATGCCGTTCTTTTCAATCAGGTCAATGAACTTTGTGTTCACATTGAACCTGTGCCTGAACCTCTCGCGCACCTTGTCCTTTTTACCGTAAAGCTCGTATGCCAGGGTCCCTTTCTTCACCTTTATGTCAAACCCGCCGAGGCGGAGCGTTCCCCCGAGGCCTTCTACCTCTTCCTGCTCCGGCAGTATGCATATTACATTATTCTCGGAATCCTTCTTCACTTCCTCTGTGTTGGCATTCTTTACCCCGCAGATGCTGCGGCAGAATTCGATAACCGCCATCTGGAACCCGTAGCAAATCCCGAGGAAAGGCACCTTGTTCTCACGCAGGTATTTGACGCACGCAATTTTTCCTTCTACCCCGCGCGTTCCGAATCCGCCAGGCACGATTACCCCGTCCACGCCCTGCATTTCCTCCTCAATCCTGCTCTTGCCGTTCTCGACATCAGTGGCTTCAATCCACTTCACGTTAACCTTTGCGTTCAGCACTGCCGAGCAGTGCTCCAATGCCTTTACAATGCTGATATAAGTGTCGCTTGTTCCAGTATATTTTCCGGCAACCCCGATAGTCACTTCCTTTTCAGGTTTCAGGATGTTCTTCTCCGTCCAATCCCTCAGGCTCCTGCTGCCGTTCACCTTGAACTTCTTCTCCATGCCGAGCACCTGCAGTATTGCCTCGTCAACGCCCTGTTCCCTGTAGAACAGAGGGAGTTCGTAAATGTTGCCGACATCATAAGTGTTGAAAACCCTCTCGATAGGAACATTCGCATTCATTGAAATTTTTTCCTTCACTGTCCTCGTTATGGGGTGCTCGCTCCTGCACACAATCAGGTCTGGCTGGAGCCCCAGGCCCATGAGCTGCCTCAGGCCTATCTGCGCTGCCTTGCTCTTGAACTCGCCGAGGTGGTGCGGCTCAAGGATGTATGTGAGGTTGACAAAGCAGCAATTCTGTGCTCCTTCCTCATAAATTAGCTCCCTCACGCTCTCCATCGCAAACAGATTCTCGTAGTCGCCCACAGTGCCCCCGATTTCAATGAGCACAATATCCGCCTTCGACTTCATCGCGAGGTTCCTGAGCACCATCTTCGTCTCGCCAGTGACATGCGGAATGTACTGCACATCCCTTCCCTGGTAAAAGCCCGCCCTCTCCTTTTCAATAATCCTCTTGTAAATCTGGCCGTGAGTGGTGAAATTGTCCCTTGAAAGCTCCATGTCAAGGAACCTCTCGTAGCTGCCGAGGTCCATATCGGTTTCAGTGCCATCGTCGAGCACGAATACTTCGCCATGCCTGTAAGGACTCAGGGTGCCTGAATCGATGTTGAGGTAAGCCTCGACCTTTATCGGCGCGACCTTCAGGTTCCTGTCCTGCAGGGTCTTACCCAATGCGGAGGAAAAAATGCCTTTCCCTATGCCGCTCATCACGGAACCGGTGATTATAACGAATTTTGTCCTGCCCTTCTCATACCCTTCAGGAAAAGCCGAAAAATGCTCGCCGCTGGACTTGTCGCTTATGCTCGCAAGGAACTTCTCGTCCAAAAATTATTCCCCCACTCCCCTGAAATCAAATTAAAACATTAGCCCCTTCGGGTATTTAAGCCTTTCATGCAAAATTTTCCTTGTCATGCCCACCGCAAAAGTTTCTGCCTAAAATGACGGGCATAGAAGTCAAATATTTTGAATATTGTTGTTCGGGGTCGTAGTCTAGCCTGGTAGGATTCAGCGTTCGGGTCAGCCTTTTTCTTTTCGTTGACACGAAAAGAAAAAGCCTGGGGAAAAAGAAAAGTGTAATGCCCTATGGGCTGTTCTTTTTCTTTTTCGCCAGCGTTTTTCTTTTTCTTATCAAGAAAAAGAAAAAGGCTGCGAATGACGCTGCGGCGGGGGTTCAAATCCTCCCGACCCCAAACCTTTTTCTTTTCGTTGACACGAAAAGAAAAAGCTTTACCAAAAAGAAAAGTGTCAGCTTCGCTGAAAAGCTGTGCCAAGAATAAAAGCGTGGCTCGCTGGAGAAATAAATTTATTTTTTGCCGCCCGCCCCCGTTCATTTTGATTGGCGGGCAGCTTTTGTAAAGCATTGGGCCCCGTGTAGTTGTGATTGCCCATCATGCCTTCCAAATATAATGGCCTTTCAAGGCCGGCTTCAGAAGCATTTGTGCTGCTCTGACGCGTTTGCAGGTTCCTGTGTCACTTCGTGGCACTGCCTGCAGTACTTGAATTGTATCATTGAATTCACCTCTGATTTTTTGGATATTGAAAGAAATAGAATGATTTCCAGAATCGCTCTGTTATTGCATTTTATCTTCTTTCTGAAGTACTCCTCCTGGCAACCCTATATAAACCTTTCCATATGGCTTTTCGGAGCCTCTACCCTGCTGAAAGGCGCCATTGCACAATGGTGATTACGACTGCCATGACAATCATCAGGAGGTATTTCATGCAATAAATCCAGGCGCTGGAAAATAAGCCTTTTTTGAAATCATTAGGGCAATGCCTAATGGTCTGAAAGAGCGGGGTATTTCGGAAAGCAGGATAAGAGTGATGGGTTGGGATCACATAGAACTCTTAGCAGTTCTCCTCTCAAAGCCGAGTGAGCCTGACCCCAACGCCATCGAAGTTTGATAGACCTTGTCTCTATCATCACCTCATTTTCCATCTGGACCCTTTCTTATATAAATTACTTTCTGGAACTATGGCGCGTTTCAAAGTTAATCCGGTGAAAAGGTTAAGGGCTTTTGGAAATTTGCCTTGCAAAACCCTGCAAGGACGTCATTTGTCCAATCCGGGAGCTTATCGGAAGGGAGGTGGCCTTCGGTCAGCCTTGGATGATTACCTTCCGAGTAGTTCGGACAGGGATTTGTTTGTGTGCATGCATCTTATCGCATCCGCAAAGAGGCGGGCGACTGAAACAACTTTAATCTTACGGCTTTCAGAGCGCGCAGGTATGCTGTTTGTGACAATGATTTCCTTAATGCTGCTTTTCTCTATCTTCCCGATTGCTTCTCCCGCAAAAACCGCGTGCGAGGCCATGACATAAACTTCCTTTGCGCCTTTCTTTATCAGGGCCTCGGCGGCATTGACTATTGTCCCGCCAGTATTGATTTCATCATCCACGATGAGGCAGACTTTTCCGCTGACATCCCCGATGAGGTTGACCACCTCGCTCACATTTGGCTTTGGCCTGCGCTTGTCTATTATCGCCAAATCACTTCCGAGTATTTTCGCGTACTTGCGGGCCCTCTTTGTGCTGCCCACATCAGGCGCTACAACCATGATGTCCTTCAGGTCCTTCTGCAGGAAATATTTCGTGAGCACCCCGGAAGCATAGAGGAAATCCGCCCTGATGTCGAAAAAGCCCTGAATCTGGTCAGCATGCAAATCCATGGTGAGGACCGCGTCAGCCCCTGCCGACTGAATGAGCTTTGCAATGAGCTTTGCCGTTATTGGCTCACGGTCATGAGCCTTCCTGTCCTGCTTTGCATAGCCATAGTAGGGTATCACGCAGGTTATCCTCTGGGCCGCCGCGCGCTTCGCGGCATCAACCATTATGAGCATTTCCATGAGGTTGTCATTCTGCGGGTTGCAGGTGCTCTGCATTATGTAAACGTCTCTTCCCCTCAGTGTCTCGCCGTAATTGACATAGGTTTCGCCGTCGGCAAACTTTGTCAACTCGACCTTTCCAAGGGGTATTTTGAGGTCCTTTGCGACTTCGGAAGCCAGCCCGGGGTTGCTTTTGCCGGAAAAAAGGAGTATGCTGCTTTCGCTGTTCATGCTTCTCGATATACTATTGGGCATGGCTTAATATAAACCTTTTTTAGCCTGTTTTTTTCAGGGCATTTGATTCTTATGGCGCCGTACAAAAAAAACAGCCCAACGAAGGCATTGATTTTTACGCCTGAATCCTTCCCGCGCGAAAGCGGGAAAGGCGAGGGGGCTGCTTCAGCCGCTGCCTTGGCGGCAATGCAAGGCCTTTCAAAGCTTGAGTCAGAGGGCGTTGTTGAGCTTTTTTTGGTTGCGGGGCAGAAGGAAGAGCAGGCAATGGCAAAGATTGGCGAACTTGGCATAAGTGGTTTTTTCAGGGGCGAGAACACGATTTTCCTTACTCCTGAATATATCAATTCCAAGCTGGAGTTTGACCGCAACCGCCTTCTCGAGTCAATGAAAAGCCCCGGCTTTGTTGACGAGTACTACAAGCAGGAGGCAATAAAAGGCCTTATCGCTTCAGGCAGGGTTTCGGCTGAATCCTGCATTCTCCTCGGCCGCGACCTCATGTTTGACGCCTTTTACACTTCCCGGTTCTCGAAAATAGATTTCGCCCTTGTTTCAGAAATCCTGAGCGAGAAAGGCAGCCCGACCGAACTGCGCCTGCGGGGCCTGAAATACATATCCTTCACCGAGGAAGAGCTGAAAAAACTGGTTTCAGGGAAACTGCCGGAGACCGACACGAGCGCATTGCAGGGCCACATTTCCTCCAGCATTGCGAGGGTCCTGCTCAAGGATGTTGACTTCTCCGGCATCGTGAAAAAAGCAGCTGAAAAAGCTAGGGAAATAAGGAGCTCGTGAACTTTGCAGTATTCTGTATGAATTAATCTGCCAAAAACATTCATGGCCAAAACCAAAATTGTCAGACGTCTTGATTCTGTCTTGGCGTTTTTGTTGGAGTGATAATTCTCAGCTTGCAGTGCAAACCAATAAATACTGGACTGCGCAATTTCTTTCCATGAAGATAAAATCCGTTCATGCGCTTCAGGTGCTGGACAGCAGGGGCTTCCCGACTGTGCAGTGCGGGCTCGCGACAAGGGAAGGCATTTTTTCCGCGATGGTCCCGAGCGGGGCCTCGACAGGGAGCCATGAGGCCCATGAGCTGAGGGACAATGCAAAGGAATGGATGGGCAAAGGCGTCCTTAAGGCTGTTTCAAACGTGAACACCGCAATCGCAAAAAAAATATCGGGAAAAAATTTCGCTTCGCAGAAGGAGCTCGATGATTCCCTTATCTGCCTTGACGGCACCGAAAACAAGGAAAAGCTCGGCGCGAACGCAATCCTTTCGGTTTCAATGGCATTCACCCGCGCAATTGCGGCCGAACAGGGAACGGAGCTGTTTGAGTGCATCGGGAAGATTTCCGGCAACAAAAAATTTGCCCTGCCCGTGCCGATGGTTAATGTAATCAACGGCGGCAAGCACGCCGGAAAGGAGAACGACATACAGGAGCACATGTTCATTCCGCTGAAGTTCAATTCTTTTTCGGGGGCCTTGCAGGCATCCGTGGAATCCTATCACTGCCTCAAGAGCCTGATGAAAGGCAAATTCGGGGCAGCAGGAACGCACCTCGCGGACGAGGGGGGATTTGCCCCTGGCCTGGCTTTCGGGGAGCGCCTTGTGATGATGGAAAAGGCAATTGAGGATGCGGGCTATTCAGGGAGGGTTTTTTTGGGGCTTGATTGCGCAGCTTCCGAGTTCTTCAACGGCAAGAAATACCAAGTGGAATCCGCCCAATTTTCTTCAGGGGAGCTGATTGATTTTTACAGCGACCTTGCCAGCAGGCACAGGATAATTTCAATCGAGGATGGCCTTGCGGAGGACGACTGGAAGGGCTGGATGGGTCTCACTTCAAGGCTCGGGGCGAAGGTGCAGATTGTCGGGGATGACCTCCTGGTTACCAATCCAAATCGCATCAAGGAGGCCATTGGGATGGAAGCATGCAATGCGCTCCTCCTCAAGCTGAACCAGATAGGCACCGTTTCCGAGTCGATTGAAGCCGCAAAGCTCGCCTCGAAAGCGGGCTGGAAAGTCGTTGTTTCGCACCGCTCCGGCGAAACCGAGGATTCCTTCATTGCCGATTTCTGCGTCGGCATTGGCGCGGGCCAGAGCAAGTTCGGCGCAACCGCGAGGGGCGAGCGCACGGCGAAATACAACCGGCTTCTCGCGATTGAGGAAGCGCTTGGAAAGAAAGCATTGTTTGCAGGCGAAAGCCAGTTCAAAAAATAAATAAAACCGAATAAAATCCAATTCTCGCTTGGTTTCTGCTAATGCATCAACCCTGTTGCGGGTGCATGTGCTCCGTGATTTTGCTCTGTTTCCTCTCCAGTCCCTTTATTTTCGCCTTTTCCTCCCCGCTCGGCGTGAGCTCGAAGTCGAGCTTCGCGAATTCCAATCCGAGTTGTTCGAGGAGATTCTTTGCGTTCTTCCTTATATCTGGCGCAAGGAGGATTCCCCTTGTTTTCCTGCCCTTCATTTTCTGCACTTCATGCATGTAACGGTGCAACTGGGTGACACCTGCGTAATCCGCCTGCCTCCTCTTGAGCTCGATGACGACGAAATTGCCTTCCCTGTCCTCCGCAATGATGTCGCATACCCCTTTCTGGAAATGCTGCTGCTGGTTGACCGGTTTCAGGCCTGGCTCTATCATTGAAAGGTCCTGCATCAGCATCTCGTTTAGGTCGCGTTCGGAGCCGCTGAGCCTAAGGTCATTCACAATCTCCATTTCATACGCCTTGAGGTCATCAATGCCGCTGAATATTATTGTCAGGTCTTCCTTTGGCCTTTGCTTGCTCGCCCTCAGCACGAGATTGCTGCCCCCGTTGCATAGCTCGCAGGATATTTTTGTCCCGACCATGTAATTCGTGGGGCGAACGAGCCTGTTCTGGTGGATTGAAACCGAGCCGTCGCCCTTTATAAGCACGAGCCGCTTTCCCATCGCAAGGGTGGAGGTAGCCCTGCCTAAGTAGTCAACAGAGCAGTCGCCGACTATGGTCAGCATGCTCTTCGCCAGAACGCCCTTCTCTATTTCCTGTTTTGCAGCCGAAAGCCCCTGCATGTCACCCTGCCCGCGGAAGAATGGAAAGATGAAGAGATTAAAACACTAATGCAGCTTCGGCAAAATTCCAGTTCGCTGTACCACAAAATCAAAAGGCCATTTTGCCAATTGTCCTTTTTTGCCTTGCGAGGCTTCGGGCATTTTTTTGTTTTTGTTGGGGACGGAGGCAAAGTAAGTAATAAATATCCGTTTTCCCATTAATTTCAGCATGTACTGGGGCGAGTTCAGGGCTTATGTGAATTCGTTCCTCGTGCTGCTTTTTTTCCTGACATTCAACCTTATTTCCGGCAACGGCTTCGGCTTCTGGGAAAACACAGGGCGCTCGCTGCTTGTCGCCTCGATGATAATGGTTTCGGTTGCCCTTGTCCTCGGCCCTTTGTCGCGCGTATTCCCGAAAAAGTTCAGCCATGACCTCCTTTACAGGAAGCCGGTTGCATACGCAGGCACATTGTTTGCCCTGCTTTATTTTGGCATTGCTGCGGTGGGTGCATACAAGCTTGATTTCCTTTTCATGTTCTCTGCCCAGAACCCTGACTTTCTGGCATGGGTTTTCTGGGTGCTTGGCCTTGCAGTCCTCTGCGGCCTCGCAATTGCATCGCTTCCGCATTACCTTGAAAGAATTGGGTTCGGTAACTGGAAATCCCTGCAGCCAATAGGGTATGCTGCGCTCGTGTTCATGCTGATTCACCTCTCCTTTTTGAGGTCCGGCTATTTTCTCACAACCGTCAGCGGGAAAACGGTTTTCCTCTTTGGAGTGGTTGCCCTTCTCATGAAGGCGATTGCAGTAATCCTTGGCCTGGGTAAAAGGCATTCGAGGCACGAAGTGGAAGTTCTCATGCGCGAGCACTGAATTACTGCTCTTGCCCCAATCCGTTTATAACCCTGAACCGCAGAATACACTTTTATGGCAAGTGGCGGCATTTTCCAGGACGACTCCTTCGGACCAGGCGATGGGGCGTGGCAGGGCAGCAAGGATGTTATTGCAGTGGAGGCAAGGCGACTGCACTCTAAAATGTCGAAGATTGGCTATTCTTAAGATGATTGCCTCCAGTTTGCCCCGCTCACCCTTAAAATCAACTGGTTGAAGAAGCAGAAGAACGCGGTGATTCTCTGCCACAATTACCAACGCCCGGAGATTCTGCTCGGCATAGCTGACTTTGCGGGGGACAGCTACGGCCTCAGCGTCGAGGCCAGGAAAACCGATGCCGATGTCATCGCGTTCTGCGGCGTCCATTTCATGGCTGAAACCGCCAAAATCCTGAATCCGCAGAAAAAAGTCTTGATTCCCAGCCTTGAGGCCGGTTGCTCTCTCGCGGAAAGCATTACTGCCAAGGATGTCCGCCAACTGAAGTCAGAGCATCCTGGCGTGCCTGCCGTGTGCTATGTGAACACGAGTGCGGAAGTGAAGGCTGAATGTGATGTCTGCTGCACAAGCGCGAATGCCCTCAAAGTGATTGAGGCAATGCCCGGCAACGAGGTTATTTTCGTGCCTGACAAATTCATGGCTGCCAACCTTCAGGCCAGGGCAAAAAAGAAAATAATCGCTTGGAGCGGGAAATGCATTGTGCACGACTCATTCTCCGCGGAACAGGTATTGGAATATAGGCACTCATATCCCGGCTTGAAAGTGCTTGCTCATACGGAGTGCCTTCCCGAGGTTGTTTCGCTTGCGGACATGGCGGGCGGAACAACTGACATGATTAATTACATCGCGGCGAGCAAGGAAAAGCGCTTCCTCATCGCGACCGAATGCGGGATGTCCGACCTGCTGCGCGAGAGGTTCCCTGACAAGGAATTCATAACGCCGTGCAGCATCTGCCCCTACATGAAGAAAATAACGCTCGAGAATGTGCTCGAGGCGCTTGAGAAGGAAATGTTTGAGGTCAAGGTGCCTGAGAATGTCCGCGAAAAGGCGAAAAAGGCATTGGACAGGATGATAGAAATAGGGAAGTGAATTATCCCAATTCACTTTAGTTTATCCTGCAATGGCATCCCACGCTCCCTTTTCTTGCAAGTGCCGCCTCAAAAGTCCTTCGCGAAACCAGCAAGGCGTTCCGCGCAACGGCATTTTCAATTGTTTCAGAAACTTCGATTTCTTTTTCAAGCATTTTTATTTTCGCGAGTCCGCTTTCCATTTTTGCGGTTTCGCGCACGATTCCGCAATTTGCCCACATTGCTTGCCTCATCTGCTTCAGGGCAATTGCCTGGGACAAGCCGCCCTTCTCAGGCGAAATTTTTAGATTTGGCTTTGTGGGGCTTTGCTTGCCGGATTTTTCACTAATGGCATTCGCCCCTGCAATCTTCCCCATCACGAGGCCTTCTAGCAGCGAATTGGATGCAAGCCTGTTCGCGCCGTGCAGCCCGGAGCAGGAGCATTCTCCCGCGGCATAAATTCCCTTTATGCTTGCCATTGCCCTTTCATTGGTTTTTATGCCTCCTATCGTGTAATGTGCCGCGGCTTCAATGGGTATCAGGTCGGTTTCAGGGTTGATTTTGTGCCTCAGCAGCTCTGCGTAAATTGAAGGGAACCGTTCAGCAAAATCTGCCCTGACCTCACGGGCGTCCAAAAAAACTTTTCCTCCAGCCGCAAGCTCTTCATAAATGGCGATGCTTACCTTGTCCCTTGTCCACAGTGGGTTCACTATCGCCCTGTTGTTTCCGTCCACTATTTTCCCGCCTTCGCCGCGCACTGCCTCGCTCACCAGAAAGTTTGAGCCTATTGCTGATTGCAGGGTTGTGGGGTGGAACTGCACGAATTCCATTCCCCCGAGGATGCACCCGGCCTGCTCTGCAACAGCAATCCCGCTTCCGAGTGTTGTTTCAGGGTTGGTTGATTTTTCAAAGCACGCTGCGTAGCCGCCTGTGGCAATTACGAGAGCGTTCCCTGAAATGGCATCGGCTTTGCCTATTGCCTCAATTCCAATAAACCCATTGTTGCCTGCCGCTATGCCTGCCATGAATGCCTTGCCGATGATTTGGATATTTCCTTGTTCTTTTGCGAGCCTTGCCATGAATTTTGTAACCTCTTTCCCTGTCTGGTCGCCTTTGATGTGCAGCACCCTTTTCTCCGAGTGACCGCCTTCCAGCCCGAATTCGGGCTTCGCGTTCCCGCCGTCAAATTCAAGCCCCGAATCCATGAGTTCTTTTATCGCCTCAGGCCCTTTTTTTGTGACAAGATTCACTATTTCATTGTTGCACAAGCCCGCTCCGGCCGCCAATGTATCCTGTGCATGCTTCTGCCATGAATCATTTTTAGCGAATGCGCACGCAATTCCGCCCTGTGCACAGAAGCTGTTAGAGTGCGATTCATCGAACCGGTCAATGAGGCAGATGGATTTTCCCTTTGATTTTGCAGCCTCCAAGGCGGCGCTGAGGCCTGCAATCCCGGAGCCAACTACAATCAAATCAAATTTTTCTGGCATAATCTTCATTTTTACGAAGCTGTTCTCTTTCCTTTTGATTATCTTGTGCCCTAAAGAGCATGAGACCTCGTCCCTAAAGGGACAAGGACCTTTTACTTTCTCTTCTAAATAGAAAGGAAAAGGTTGTTTTACTGCTTGACTTCGTCCTGCGTTATAGAAAGTATCCTTTTCCGCGCGTCTATCTTTTCGAGGAACTTCTCAACGGCTTTCGGCACCATCCCTGAGATGCTTTCCCCGATTGCGATGTTTTCCCTTATCCTTGTGGAATCGATTTCGCTGCTGTTGCTCACGAGTTTTTTCACAGGGCAATGGTCTGCCTCGAAGAGTTCCTTCACAAGGGGGTTGTTAGTGTAAACAACGTCGAACTTAGGGCAATAGGCTCTTATGCGCTGCGTCCACAGGGCGAATTCTGAAATATCATCAACCGCTACAATATAGCATTTGTCGAATATTTTGTCCTCCTTCAGCGCGAGGCCTGTCATTTCAATGCGCTCCCCTGAAGTGAATGGGTTTTCGAGCTGGAAGCTTTCCTTCGCCGAGCCGACGACGATAACCATTTCATCTACTTCTTTCAGCGCGTTCTTCAGCGCGTTGTGGTGGCCGCTGTGGTACGGCTGGAATCGCCCTACAAAAAGTCCCCGTTTCAAGACATCGCCCTTTTTGGAATTAATTGTTGTTTAAGCCTTAATATCTGTGATGTCGAGGCTGAAATCAACAATTCTCGCCTTTTTCGTCAGCTCGCCCATCGAAATTATGTCAGCGCCCATATTGCAATATGTTTTCAGGTTTTTTAAGGTAATTCCGCCCGAGAGTTCAATCTTTCCATGGAACCCGGCTTTCCTGAGTTTTGAGATTGTCTTCTTCGCATCCTGTGGATTGAAGTTGTCCAGCATTATCATGTCAGGATTTGCCTGCAAAACCGCGAGGGCGTCCTCAGCGTTCTCTGCCTCTATTTCGAACATCTTTCCTGAGGCCTTTGCGGTTTTTGCCGCCTCAATGGAACCGGCGAAGAATCTCAGGTGGTTGTCCTTGAGCAGCATCATTTCCGCGAGATTTTTCCTGTGTGTCCATGCCCCTGCTGCCTGGCCGGCTTTCTTATCCAGCAGCTGGAAGCCGGGGACTGTTTTGCGCGTCAAGGCGATTGTTTCTTTCACGCAGATTTTTCTCGCCTTGGCGCACATTGATGCAACGCCGCTCATCCTGCCGAGTATGTTTAGGCAGACGCGCTCGGCTGAAAGGATTTTCCTGCTTTCGCCGTAAGCTTCCAGCACTTTTTCCCTTTTTTTCACTGCCTCGCCGTCAGCCTTCAGGGGTTTCACTTTCAGGCCCATGTAGCGCATCAGGAATGAGACTTCCTCCATTCCCGCGAGCGTGCATGGTTCGTTTACATTTATCGACGCGAGGCATTCCCTTGAAGGGGTAATTGCGGAGGTGATGTCGCCTGTCCCGAAATCCTCTTTCAGGTAGTCCATGAGCCTTTCCTCGATTTCCTGCGTCAGCATTACAGACTTTTCCACAATAGCCTTTAATTAACAATTGGGGCAAATGCCGAACCCTGCCTGTTTGGCCATAGCGAGAGTTGTTCCGGCCAAAATGCAGGCATTACTTAATGCTGGACAATCGGCGTAAAAACCAGTTTTTCAGCAAAAAATAAATGTTTTTAATGATTGGTCTGTTTCTTTTTTTGGCATGGATGTTGAAAAGTGGTTTGAAAAGAACCGGTTCATTGCAACGGATTTTTCGCTGGATGAGCTCGTGGACATAAAGAAAAAGCAAAAAAAGAGAATCTCGTGCGTAATCCCGACGCTTAATGAAGAGGTCACTGTTGGCAATGTCATCCGTGAGCTCAGGGATACGCTAATGAAAAAAACAAGGCTGATTGACGAGATAATTGTAATAGATTCCGGGTCAAGAGACAACACGAAAAAGGTTGCGGAGGAAGCCGGTGCGCTTTTTTATTACGCCAAGGATATATTGCCGGGCGAAGGATATGCGAAAGGGAAGGGGGAGAACCTCTGGAAAAGCCTTTTTGTCTCGGCAGGGGACATAATCTGCTGGGTTGATGCAGACATAAAGAACATAAACCCGAAATTCGTTTATGGCCTTGTAGGCCCGATTCTAAAGTACAGAAACATTAATTTTTCAAAGGCTTTTTACCAGCGGCCGCTTGATGTGGGGGGTGGCCTGAAAAACCTCGAAGGCGGCAGGGTCACAGAACTTCTTATGAGGCCGCTTTACAACGCCTATTTCCCGCAGCTCGCGGGATTCATACAGCCTCTGAGCGGGGAATATGCCGGCACCCGCGAAGTCCTTGAAAAAGTCCCTTTCTTCACTGGCTATGGCGTTGAAATGGGGCTGCTTATTGACCTTGAAAGGAGTTTTGGCCTGGACTCCATGGCACAGGTCGACCTTGAGACAAGGGAACACAGGAACAGGCCATTGAATGACCTGAGCAAAATGTCGTTTGAAATCCTCCAGGCTTTTTCCGAAAAATCCAATTCCCTCGGCGTTTTCGTGAATCTCGATAAAATCAACCAGATGTACACCCTCATCGAGCCAAAATTGAGCGGTGAGAAAATAGAATACGCATTGGCAAAGAAGCTATTCCTGATCAAGCACAGGCCGCCGATGGTTACAATAAAAGAGTACCGCGAAAAATTCATGGGCTGGCAAGAGGCGTCAAAATGAAGGTGGTATTCACAGACCTTGACGGAACCCTGCTTGAAAATGGCCAGGGTCCTTCAGATGGCGCAAAGGCTTCGCTGGCGATGCTCAGAAATAAAAAAATCCCGGTTGTCCCGGTTTCCAGCAAAACAAGGGCCGAGCTTGAATACTGGCAGAGAAAGCTGGGGCTGCATGGCCCATTCATCAGCGAGAACGGTGCCGCGATTTTCATCCCGAAAAAATATTTCAGCTTCAAGGCCAGCGGGGCTGTTTCTGCCGGCAGGTTGCTTGAAATAAAATTGTCAAAGGGGGTTTCCAAGCCAAGAAAATTCCTCGCGGAAATGCGAAAAAAAGGCTTTGAAACTGAATCGCTTTCGGAAATGGGCCTGCAGAGGGCAATGGAGCTAACCGGCATGGGCAGGGCACTTGCAGCAAAGGCAAAGAAAAGGGAATTTGACGAATGCTTCCTGCTCCATTCTGGAAGTGCAAAAGAACTTGCAAAAATTGCCAGGAAAAAAGGGCTTATTTTTTTGATGGGGGGGGGTTTTTGCCACCTTTGCATCGGCCACGACAAGGGCAAGGCCGTTAAAAAACTGGCATACCTTTACAAAAAGGAGTTCGGGCAAATCAACTCAATTGCAATAGGCGACAGCGAGAACGACATTGCAATGCTGGCCGCGGCAGACGACGCTTACTTGGTGAGGAAACCGGACGGGGGGTATGCATCGAAAAAATTCAAAAAGGCCAAGGCAAAGGGTCAGAAAGGATGGATTGAAATAATTGCAGGCATTCTGGCCGGCCCGGATGATGCCATCATTTCCTGTTGCTTGCCACAAGCGAGGCAGCGCTCAATATAGCGGCGCTCAGGACCGCGGTTTCTGCCGAAACCGCCGAGTATCCCACCAGCCCCGCGGAAACCTTTATTATCACGAGGCTTACTGCAAAGTAAATTACGCCAAGAACAATCAATAATACCGAAGAAATCGCTGTCACTGTCAGCATAGTGCCTATTTGTACCGCTTCACCTAAACCCATTTTGCAGCCCTCCTGCTTCAATAGAGGAAGAAAAATATATAATCCTACGGAAAGTCCCCAAAATGAAAAAAATGGCATTTTGAAAGAGATTGCTGCCCTGTGTTTATCCCGCAGCGCGCCGGCAACTGGCGAGGGCATGTCAAAATATGGTTGATTTGGCTTACATTGGCCATAAAAAGCATGAGGGGGCATCACGCGTTCCATGTCAATGTTCAGACATTGCATTGCAACCCTGGCCAGTCCTTTGTTCAAATCGCTGGATTTTTTTGTGCGTGTTGAGCCTGTCCCGGTTCAAGGCTAAACCTTTGCATTTATATTTTCTGAAATCTTATTTTACATTGGTTATGGCTGTGCTTATCAAGTACCCGAAGCTGCTTTTGCTGCTGCTGACATTTTCGCTTTCTTACCTTCTTTTTTCTGGAAGCGTCTTTGCCCCGTTCAGGGCTTATGTCCTGTCGTCCGGCTATGCGGGCACGTTCATTGCCGGCGCATTTTTCGCTTATGGCTTCACCGCCGGGCCTGCAACTGCCGCTTTGCTTATGCTTGCAAAAGGGCAGAACATTTTCCTTGCCGGTTTTCTGGGGGGTTTTGGGGCCTTGGTGAGTGACTATCTAATATTCAGGTTCATACGCTACTCATTTGCTGACGAAATCGAGGAATTTTCCAGGGAAAGGATAATGTCTGGCATAAACCGCTGCACGCCAGGCCTGCTGAAAAAATACCTGGTGCCGGTTTTTGCAGGCATTATAATTGCCTCGCCGCTTCCGGACGAAATCGGGGTTTCCCTTCTAGCGGCATCAAGAAACATTTCGATTGGGCGCTTTGCCATGATTTCCTATGTCCTGAATACCGCGGGAATTTTCATTATTCTGCTTATCGGGGGCATGCTATAAAAATTTATTTTTTACAAGTAGGTGGGAGGTTTCCTTTAATAACCTTTTAATTACTAATTGGAGCAATAGTTTTACTGGAAATTGCATTTTTTTGCTTTGTCGGCGAGTGGTTTTTATGGCTGTTTCGGGGAAAAAGGCATTGAAGGGAACCTTCAGGCTCAAGGAGGGCTTTGCGGAAATGCTCAAGGGCGGCGTAATAATGGATGTCATTAATGCAAAGCAGGCTAAAATAGCGGAGAAGGCCGGCGCATGCGCGGTGATGGCCCTTGAGAGGGTCCCGGCGGACATCCGCGCAGCCGGGGGCGTCGCACGCATGGCTGACCCCGGGAAAATAAGGGAAATAATGAAAGCCGTTTCCGTTCCGGTGATGGCAAAATGCAGGATTGGGCATTTTGCCGAGGCGCAGCTCCTGCAGGAGATGGGCGTTGACTTCATAGATGAAAGCGAGGTCCTCACTCCCGCGGATGCGCAGTTCCACGTTGACAAACGGAAGTTTTCGGTTCCTTTCGTGTGCGGCTGCAGGGATTTGGGGGAAGCCTTGCGCAGGATTAATGAAGGCGCAGCGATGATAAGGACAAAAGGGGAGGCCGGGACAGGCAACGTGATATAGGCAGTGAGGCATGTGCGTACAGTGAACCAGCAGATTGATGACCTGAAATTCGCCCATCTCGACCGGCTCGATGCAGCCGCCTCGAAATTCAGGGTGCCGCTTGATTTGGTCAAGAAAACAATAAGCCTCGGGAGGCTTCCTGTCGTGAATTTTGCAGCCGGGGGGATTGCCACTCCTGCTGATGCGGCACTGATGATGCAGCTCGGGGTTGACGGCATATTTGTCGGCTCCGGCATTTTCAAGTCCAATAGCCCCGGAAAATTCGCCCGCGCTATTGTCGAGGCGACGAGCCATTACAGCGACCCGAAGCTCCTTGTCAAGGTCTCCACCGGCATTGGGGAAGCGATGCAGGGCATCGAGATTTCAAAGCTTGAAACTAGGATGCAGGAAAGGGGCTGGTGAATTGCAGGAAAAAAAGAAAACCCATGGCAGGGCAAAAGCCCCTGTCGCCAAAAGGGCAAAGCTTGTTTATTCCACCACAATACTGCCCCCTGCGTTTTCACGGGGTGCTACGGAGCGGCGCAGGTCGCTTGAGTGAAAATTAGCAAATGGAGAGTTCGGTTGCATGGTTCTTGTAGGCGTGCTCGCACTGCAGGGCGATTTCAGGGAGCACCTTGCCCTGCTGAAGGAAAAATTCATTCCCGCAATAGAGGTGCGCTCAATTGCGGATTTGCAGAAGTGCACCTGCCTGATAATCCCTGGCGGGGAGAGCACTACAATTGCAAAGCTGCTGGAAACCTCCGGCCTCGCAAAGGAAATAAAAAAGCGCGTTTCAAAAGGGATGCCTTTCTACGGAACCTGTGCGGGGGCAATCCTCGCCGCGAAAAAGGTTGCAGGCGAGAAAAGGTTCAGGCCTCTTGGGCTGATTGACATCGAAATCGGGCGCAACGCATACGGGCGGCAGGTTGACTCGTTCGAGACAGGGCTTGATGTGAAGGGCCATGGCAGGCTGAATGGCATTTTCATCAGGGCGCCGGTTATAAGAAAAATCGGCAAGGAAGTGGAAGTTCTGGCGGAATTCGAGGGGCATCCTGTGCTTGTGTGCGAAGGAAATGTCCTCGTTGGAACATTCCACCCGGAAACAGAGAAGAATTTTTTTATGCACAAAATGCTGCTCGGAATGGATATGTGAATTACCGCCTTAAAAAAGCCTTTATTGCTTTTTGCCTATGCCACCTTATTCCGAGGTCCTGTGGGCTTCTATGAATGCCCGTTTTTTTTGCCACGGTTGTTTGCAACTGCCTTTTTCGGCTGGCTTTCGATGCATCACCCAGTGAAATCCGCCTTTTTGCCCCAATTGTATTTTCGAAAGGACGGAAACTGTACTTGTCAAAATTCGCGGATGCGTGCTGTATTCCGAGCAGCCTCGCTGCAGCTAGGTCAATCAGCGGGTTGTCACCAACCATAATCGCATTTTTCGCGGTTATTCCGCGTGCTTTCATAACTTCGTGTATCTGGAATGCTTTTACGACTGCGGGAAATAATTCCCTCCTGATTTCCGCAGGCTCTGCCTTTAGTGACTTGAAAAACCGTGTGAGCTCCTCGTCAGAAACTCTGAAATCCCTTTTCATGCTGCGAATCAGGTTTGTGGAATCAGGAACTGTGTAGATTTCCAGCTTTAGCCTTAATAGCCAGTATTTTATGCCTGCGAAAAGTTTCGGGTCAATTCCGAGCTTTTTCATAGTTTCCTCGGTTTCAGTTTTAATTTTTGGCACGCCTGCCCTTGAGGTAATAGCGACAAGTAAAACACCATTGGCATT
>CABMIU010000024.1 GCA_902386385.1 uncultured archaeon | reverse complement strand
GTTATGTGTTGGATGTGAATGGGGCGGTTTATTTCAGGAACAATCTCAGTGTTGGATTGAATGCATATGTAAGCGGGGGCTTTTATACCACCGGTTCCATAACATCAACTGTTTCTACGCTCAGGCCGGCAGGTGCAAGTGGGGTGGTTTATAAAATCGGGGCAGTCAATGGCACATCGACATTGACCGCCAATTATGCTGCCGCTAATTTACTGGCTTCAGGAGACACCTGGACAGAAGCAAGCTCCGGCAACCACCCGTTGATTGCGACAGCCGCCATACTCGAGCCAAGGGTAATTAGTGGCGCAGCAACAGTCGGCGACACAGCGGCATTGTATGTGGAAGACGAAAATGCAAGTACAACAGTCAGCGGCGGCAATTGGGCGTTGTGGGTTGATAATGGCAAAAGCAGGTTTGATGGCAATGTGCTTATAGGGAGCAACCTGAACGCGCCGGTAGGAATTCTGGATGTTAATGCTCCGCAGGGAAACAGCGGGGCGGGAACGCGCTTCGTGATAGGCAATGACGGAAATGTGGGGGTAAACACGACAGCGCCCGCAAACAACCTCAATATTGTCGGTGACTTCAACGCCACGGCAAAGGGCTTCTTCGGCGGCGACCTGAACATCACGAGCGGCCCGAACAGGGGTGTCAGCATAGCTGCCGATATGAACAGGATTTGCTTGCCGAGCGACTGCTCGGGCTTCAAGATTGATGCAAATGCGGATACATTGACTATAGGTTAGGGTGATTTGTCATGGGCAAAAGAGTATTGGCTGCATGCATCCTGCTTATGCTGGGCGGCTGCGCGTTTGCGGACATCAGGACAGGGCTCACTGGCTACTGGAAGTTCGATGAGAATACCGGCACGACTACTGCGGATTCGAGCGGCAACGTTTATCCCGGCTATCGAGGGAATCTCATCAGTTCCCCGGTGTGGGCGCAGGGCTATACCAATTCTGACCTGAATTTTTTCTCCGGAGGATATGTTGACATTAATGTCCCGCTCGGCAGCTTCATGTCAGCTTCCACCGGAACCATGGCGGGCTGGATGTATATAATCGCTGGAAATGGTTCCGGGGCTGATGGCAGTTGCGGGGGCATCTCTGATGCACAAACGAGCAACGGCGGATATATCTGGCTTTGCGCGGCTGCAGACGGGTATTTCTATGCAGGGGGATATTCCAGCAGCAACCAGTGGGTGAGGGCGCAATCCACTTTGAACACCTGGAAGCACCTTGCATGGGTGCACGGTGGCGGGAACCTGTTCCTGTATGTCGATGGAAACAAGGTTGGCCCTCTCGCTCTCGGGAATCTCCTGAAAGTGGACCAGAACATGACGATATCGCGTGGGTTTAATGGTCTTGGCATCAAGGGCCTCGTGGATGAGGTGCGCATTTACAATCGTGCCTTGTCAGATTCGGACATCAACGAGCTTTACTACTGCCAGCCGCCTACGATTGTAGGCAAGGATTGGGTGATTGACAGGAACACGAACTGCGACCTCAATGCTGCAATTTACCCTGCGACAAGCGTTGCAATAGGGAAAAACCTTGATATAAGGAACGGTACCCTTAACATCAACAGCAACCAGTTGCTTGCGGTTCCGAGCGGCAGCAAAGCATATGTGCGTGCCTACAACGGCGCTTTCTCAAGCAAAATATGGCTCCGCACCGGCGGGAAACTGATGGTGAGGAAATGATTGATGAATTTATCCGGGTAAAATTCGCCTGTAATCCACCGGGGCAATGAAGGTTGTTCCTGTTGCTTATCGCGGCGGTTTTCCTTTGGCGGGGAAACGTTTAAAGCATTGTAGTAGCTATTAATAAAAGAAAAAATAGTTTTTTCGGGGGGTTTTCAATGGCTTTTGGTCAGAACGCATTGGTTCAGGGCGGTAGTTCTTTGGGTATTGCGGCGATTTGTCTCGTTTTAGGCCTTGCAATAGGCTTTGTCGCTGCCGGCTTTGTTGGCCCGCAGCAGAAAGCGCCTCTCGGCTTGAGCATGGAGGACAAGAATTTCCTCGTGCAAATTGCCAATTCGCAGGTTGACCTTACAACGAGGCTTACCGCGCAGCAGAGCGCGAGCCTTGACTGGTGTACCGCGAGCGGGGGCCAGTGGTTCACCAATGCGAGGCAGACCGAGCTTGCTGTGAGTGCGCAGGATGCGCAGCAGTACCAGTCGAAAGGTGCCAGTGTGAGGCAGCAGGACGGGAATTTCTTTGCAACTGTCGTCCTTCTTGACAGGGGCAGTTGTGTTGTTGTTCCGGCAAAAAGCCAAGGGGCCTAAAGGGGCGGTCAATGTGGGTTTCAGGCCCGCCCTCATCATTTTTTTTCTCGCGATTTTTTCAGCGGCAGCTTTCGCAATTGGTGACGCCAATTCCGGCAACGGCCAGAACGACCGGGATTCAGGGTCCGCGGCATCAGGCAATGCCGATTTGAATGCAGTGCCTCTTCCAGATTCAAATGCAGCCATTGATTTGAACGTTGCCCCTTATTTGAATGCAGCCGTTGATTTGAATGATGGCTTTGATTTGAATCTTGGCCTCGGCCTGGATGTGCGTGATGAAAACGCTTCGGACGATGAAAACGCTTCGGGCATTAATGCCGTTGCGGACATGAATCTGAATGTTGACCTCAATGCTGCACAGGGCATGATGGATGTTGTTGATGCAAATGCTAACCTTGACCTTAATGCAGTGCAGGACGTTAATGCCTCTGACAGTAATGCCTTCATTGACGTGAATGGGTTTGATTTTAACGCAGCTGACCTGAACGCTGGCCCTGTTGTGGATTTGAATGATGACATTGATTCAGTACAGGGTGCCGACATCAATGCGGTCGTTGTAATTCCGGATTTCAATTTCTACCGCGCGGTTGGCCGGGACAGCGGCCTTTACCTCGGCACCTTTGACATTGGCTTCCTATCGGGCATAAGGGATTTTATTTCATCACTGCTCGGCGCAATAAGCGGCAAGGGCGGGACCCCTTCTCCGAATCCCTGTCCCGGCCCCTCCTCTTCCCCCATTGTTTCTCCGGGTCCGGACAGCAACCCTTCGCCCGCCAATGCAATGGCTGGTTACGGAAACTGGCGCATCAATGGCATTGGAATGGGTTCCCTTTACCTTGTCCCGAACCTCAATTTTTTCCTCTCAATTGACGCCAATTCCCCTGCACTTGGCTTCCTCGATGCCATAAAGGCGAGGCTTGACGCTTTTATTGGAACTGTCAGCATGCCTGCGGAGAAGCCGAAAGCGCATGTCGAAGATGTGAACGTAACAGTTAACGGAAGGCAGGCACGCTGCATCGGCGGGGCCTGTGGTTCCATCCCGCCGGAGGTGCAGTGATGGCCGGTTCTTCGGCTGTTGCAGCCTCTCTGCTTCTCCTGTTTTTATTGTCTGCCGCGGGGTGCGGCCAGCAGCCTCAGGGACAGGGCGGCACTGTGCAGGGAATAGGCGATGCACAGGGCCGGGGCGTGAATCAAGTTGGCTTGCAGGGCTCATATTCAAGTGAAGAACAGGCGAGGCTGGATTCCGCTGTTGCATCCCTCATGCAAAAGTACGGAATGCAGGAAAGGCCGGAGGCAGCGATAATAAAAGATGCTGCCGCATTGAAGCAGAAACAGAGGGCGATTTATGCCAATGCAGAGAACGGCTTTGTGCTTGCTGTCTGGCCTGGCCTGCTGGTGATTTATGACCCTGCAAAGGCAGTGGTCGTGCAGGAGCTTGAAATAAACTCGGTGCAGGGGTGAAAAATTGAGGCGATTCTCCCTGTTTGCTCTTGCAATGCTGCTGGCAGTGGCTTTTGCCCCTGCGGCTTTTGCCTATGCCGCTTCAGGCGGTGGCATCGACCTTAATGTCTATGAGGGCGAAGCCGGTGGCAATGCTTCCGCAGGTTCCCTTGACCTGAATTTTTTCCTCTCATTTTTTCCAACCGGCGAAGGCATCAATAATGCGCTTGACCTGAATTTGGGGTTTTTTTTCCAGCCTTTTTGCGGCGATAACGTATGCCAGGGCTTCGAGAGCTGCAGTTCCTGTTCATCTGACTGCGGGGCATGTGCCCCGTATTGCGGCGACAACTCGTGCAATGGTTCGGAAACCTGCAGTTCCTGTGCCGGTGACTGCGGGGCCTGTGCAAGCCCTTCGCCATCAACGTCTCCAGGAGGCGGGAATAATGGCGGTGGAGGCGGTGGAGGAGGTGGAGGTGGAGGCGGAGGCGGAGGCGGCGGAGGCGGCAGCCTTCCGGAGCTGCTGAAGAAGGCCGCTGTTTCATTCGAGAATGCTCCGAAGGAATTTTCCGTTGCCCAGGGCACTTTCGAGTCATTTGAAGTAAAGTTCAGGAACTCCGGGGATGTCAGGCTCACGGCGTTGAAGCTTTCCGTTGACGGCATTCCGGGCGAATGGTATTCCATCCAGCAGGAGAAGGAATACATTGACCAGAATGAAGTGGTTTCGTTTGCCCTTAAAATAAGCGTCCCAGCGAATGCCAAGGTCAAGGCATACCCTGTGTTTCTCAGGTTTTCATCCGACCGCGTTTCCAACGGTTATGAGGCTAACCTGCAGGTAAAGGAATCCGGGGCTGTTGCTGAAGGGGCTGTAACCTTCAGGGACATGAGGGTTTCCAATGCGATAACCAGCCAGGAAGGTGCCATTGTCGTGACAGTGTCAAACTCTTCACAATCGCGGGCCGAATATTCTGCCGTGCTCGATGCCCCGCATGGCTGGGTTGTAAAAGAGAAAGAGCTTCAGGTTTCAATAGGGCCCGGTGAGGATGAGGACCTGGTTTTCCATTTCATCGCTCCCGGCAACGAGGGCATTGCCAGCGTCGGGGTCGTTCTCACAGGCAAGGCAGGGGGGCAGCCCCTTTCAAAGAGGTTCTTTGTCATCGTCAACAAGCCTGAAGCCGAATCACCGATGGTTGTTGTTTCATCAATCGATGCCCTGCTCTCGGCGTTCTTCTTTGTCATGCTCACGGGACTCGTGCTCGCTTTCTTTGTCGCGGCGAGGCGCATGGCAATTGCATTCAGATGACCTGCCGATTGCCTGCACTGGTTTGTGGCAGAAACCCAGGTCGGATAATGGCCTTCAAAATCAGTCCGGTTTTTTATTTTGCTCATGTGAGCAGCAGCTTCAGTAACCCAAGCGGGGAAATCAGCTGTTTCTTTGCCTCTTCATTTGAGAGCATTCCCGCGATTGCCGCCCTTACCTTCGGCTTTGTCGCAGCCTTGCCGATAACAATGTTCAGGAGGAACTTGAACTTCCCGAGCCGCTGGAGGTTGCTGGAGGTCCTTATTTCCGGGCCTATCGTTTCCCACAATTCAGAGTCATATAACTCAAGGTTTTTTTCCGAGACATCATTTTCCCTGAGGGCCCTTGCAATGTTGCTTGCGGCTATCTTTCCGGACGTCATTGCGTTGCCAACCCCCTCTCCTGAAAAAGGGTCGATGAGGGAAGCGGCATCGCCTGCAAGCAGCCAGCCGTTGCCGTGGTTTTTCCTGTGGTGCGAGCCGAGCGGCAGTGTCCAGATTTTTATGCCCGCGTCCTCGATTTTTGCCTCGGAAAACCTTTCAGCGAAAATCTTGTTGTTCTTTATGACCTCTTCCTGCAGCTTTTTGAGGTCTATTTTCCTCTTCTGCTTTTCACTCGTAAGGAGCCCGAGGCCGACGTTTGCCCTGCCGTTTGCGAGGGGGAAAATCCAGAAATACCCCGGCATTACCTCGTCAATGAAATGCAGCTCGATATTGCCGCTCAGCCCCTTTACCCCGGAGTAATAACCCCTTGTCGCAATAACCTGGTGCTCTGGAGGGGAAATGCCATGGCCCAGCGTCTGGCCCACCGTGCTGCTCGTCCCGTCGGCACCCACAATGACCTTTGCCCGTATTTCCGTTTCCACGCCATTCTTCGCCTTTCCCTTTATGCCCCGCGCAAACCCGTTCTCCATTATGAGGCCAGTGACTGTGAATTCCTCCAGGGTTTCAACCTCTTTTTTCGCCCTTTGGAAAATGATGTTGTCGCCGACAATGCGCCTTATGCAGAATCCGGGCTTCGCCTTCTTTTCCCTCGCATCGCCCGAAAAAGGTATGTCCACAATGTCGCCTTTCGGGCTGCTGAAAACAACGCCATAAACAACCTCGTTCTACGCGCCCTCTATTTCCGGCACCATGCCGAGCTCCCTCGCAATGCCCATGCTCTTGCCGGAAAAGGCGTCGCCGCAGATTTTGTCGCGGGGGAATTTCGCCTTGTCAACGAGCAGCACGTCCTTCACGCCGTTCTTTGCGAGGAAAAGCGCGCACGAACTCCCTGCCGGCCCGGCCCCGACGATTACAACGTCATATTCCTTTTTCGCCATGGTAAAAACCTCTTCCAAAAATTATTTAAATGGAACAATGCAGAAGCCAATGCCAAAAGTCATTTGCCGCTCCCCTGAAGGCCCCTGCCGGCAAGCAGGTAATAAAGGTGCACGAGCGGCACCATCGCGGCCAGGGCATTCAGGATTACGAAAGGCAGCGCATTCAGCTGTATCCCGTAAACAACCAGGCATAGCGAGCCGAGGAAATAAATAATTATGAACTCCAATTTCAGCCCCGGCTTTTTCTGTCTTATGGTTTCAG
Organism: uncultured archaeon; assembly: GCA_902386385.1. Lineage (GTDB taxonomy): Archaea > Iainarchaeota > Iainarchaeia > Iainarchaeales > Iainarchaeaceae > CABMIU01. Next base: position 2,516 of record CABMIU010000024.1, on the reverse strand, counting down.
CCACCCCCGGCGCCCAAGCCACAAGAATCAGCACGAGGCCGAGCAGGCCGAACAAATTGTCCATGCACCTAATACGCCTGGCTGCTTAAAAATATTTTCCCTGCCATTTTTTTTCCTTTTTTTCCCTTTTTTCCTAATTGTTTTTAATTTTTTCCCTTTTTGTCATAATTTTTCCTTTGTTTTCCGTTTTTCATTTTTTTATTTTTATTTTTTCCGCTGTTTTCCGCCGCCTTTCGCCTTTTTTTGCCATGGAAAATGTTTATTAACCACCTCAGCGTACTTGTAGCATGCCTCCGATGGAATCCCAGATTTTCAGGAAAAAAGGCGTCAGGCGCTATCTCACACTCGTGCTGGATGAAGGCGATGGCATGCTCGAATCCATAAAGGCATCAATGCTAGAGCATGCGGTTTATGACGTTAAAATCGAGGCAGTTGAAGGAAATGTCCAGGAAGCCGTGATAAACTATTTCGAGCGCAACCAGTTCAGGTCCTCGACCCTCAAAGGCAACGAAATAATGATTGCTTCAGGCAATTTCAAGCTGAGCTACGGCGAACTGTTCGGTACGTTCAAGCTCGCCACAGGGGACAAGCCCCCGATGCAGGGTACGCTCGTAAAAGGCAAAGCTGCGAACGGCCTCACGATAAGCCTTTCATTCATCGAGTACATAAGCGCGGATGCCGCGGAAGCTGAAGCTGCCGAGGCAAAGGCAAGTGAAAAGCCGGTTGAACAACTGATTGCAGTGGCAGTTCCCAATTATACGAACTGATTTTTTCACCGCATTGCATCGGATTTTTGCAGGAAAAAAAGCCACGACCCTGCCGCATTCCCTGCATTTTTTCAGGCCGGCCCTGCAGCCCGCTGCCGGGGCAATGTGATATTAATTTGTTGGTTGCAATTATTTTCCTGGCAGTTACTTTTTCCTGGAAGTGTTTCATACGGGCCGCACGAAGATTTTTCTCGTTACCGCGAACAAGCACAAGATGGAGGAAATGTCCCGCATAATGTCGGAGTACGGCTTCCATCTCGAGCAGAAGGCCCTCGACATCCCGGAACCTGACCTTGGAACGATTGAGAATGTTGCCGAGCACAAGGCACGGCACGCGTATGAACACCTTCAGGTGCCGGTGATAACCGAGGACACGGGTGTTTTCTTTGATGCATACAATGATTTTCCGGGCCTCTTCGCGAAGAGGGTTTACCTCGGCATAGGCTTCGAGGGCCTGCTTGCGCTAATAAAAGCCAAAGAAAACCGCTCTGCGAGGTTCAGGACCGCGGTGTGCTACTTTGACGGCAAAATGGCAAAGGTGTTCTCCGGGGAGCTGAAAGGCACGCTCCTCGACCGCCTTGTTTCGGTTGCAAAGGACAGGCTCCCTTATGAAAAAATATTTGTGCCCGAAGGCCACGAAAAGGCCCTTGTGGACCTTCCGATAGAGGAAAAGAACAGGATTTCTCACCGGTCCGAGGCTACAAGGAAGCTCGCCGAGTGGCTGCTGAAGAATCAGGGTTGAGGCTGTTCGCGAAGCGGCATATTTTTCTTTTTCGTTAAAGAAGTTTGCACTTTTCTTTTCCGTCACCTTGTGCCCTGAAGGGCCGAGGCCTCGTCCCAAAGGGGGCAAGTGCGCTTTTCTTTTTATCTCTGAGAAAGAGAAAAGGGTTGCGGGAGGCAGGACTCGAACCTGCGGAGGCACTAAGCCACCAGGCCCTGAACCTGGCCGAATTGCCGCTATCGGACTCCCGCACAATAGGTTTTTTTGCTGGGAGCCTTATAAAAAGCTTGGTTTTTTGCCAATGGTTCGATTTCTATTTGAGTAAAAGCAGTGCGGGGGCATTTCCCCCGCATTTGGAAGTTTCAGTTGCTTTCGTCGAAGTCCGTGTCGGAATCCCCGTCGGAATCGCCGTCATCGTCGTCATCCCAGTCATCCGTGTCGGAGTCTCCAGAGTCAAAGTCCTCGTCGTCGAACTTCAGGATGTCATGGATAAACTTCATTCAGAAACCTCCAAAATGCATTACCCTATTCTTCCGAGGCAAATATTTAAAAAACAACACGCCGCGAAAGCCAGCTGGTGTTCCTTTCTGCCTTTTTGCGGTTTTTTTTTGCCCGCGTTCTGTTAAAAAAACCATTCCGGCGGATATTTTTGCATTGGGCTCGTGGTCTATCGGTATGACGCAACCTTCACACGGTTGAGGTAGCAGGTTCAATTCCTGCCGGGCCCACACCTTTTTCTTTCTCTTGGGAAGAGAAAGAAAAAGCTGTACCTAAAAGAAAGAGAACGGCTAACGCGGAAAAAGCTGTATCAAAAAAGAGACTGGCTTCGCTGAAATATTCTACTCCCTGAACGCGGTCGCAGTCGTCCCCGCGTCCCATGAGTAGCGTGGCCTGACTTTGACCATCCACAGCTTCTCGCTCTCGTCATCGAGGATTAGCGCGTATCCTTTTTCGCGGGGCATTTCCTGGTAGTATTTGTCGAAATCCTGGTGCAGGTAAGACGGCCTCAGCTCTAAAACCGCGGCAAT
>CABMIU010000023.1 GCA_902386385.1 uncultured archaeon | reverse complement strand
GGGCAGGCAGAACCTGACAGCGTTTGAAAGATTCTTGTTCTTGAACCTGAAAATGTTCTTTGCAAAGGAAATGAATTTCGCCATGTCTTTCACCTCCGGGCCGGCTTTTTTACTTTCCATCACAAGCAGGGAGGAGTATGCTTCAGGCTTTGGGTAGAAGGACAATGGCGAGATGTTCTTTACCGGCACATCGCAGTCATAAAATGCGGACGCGATAACCGAAATATAGCCGTACTCGTAAAAGCCGGGCTCTGCAATTACCTTCTCCACGAATTCGCGCTGGAAAACCAGCACCCCCCTTTCAAAACCCTGCCTGAAAAGGGCAAGGAGAACATCGGTGGAAATAGCGTAGGGTGGAAGTGCGACCACTTTATTGAACCTTTTTCTTGAAAGGTCAGCCTGCAGGAAATCTTCGCAATGCAGCTCGAAATTCTTTTCCGCGGAAAATTTTTCATGCAGTATCCCGCAAAGCTTATCATCCAACTCAAACCCTACAACCCGGCAGTGCTTCAAAAGCTCCTGCGTGAGGAATCCCGTGCCACAGCCGATTTCCAGCACAGTATCCTTGCCGGAGAGCCTTGCTTCCTCGGTAATTTTCAGGATAAGGCGCCCGTCAATGGCAAAGTTCTGCGAGAGCCTCTGCTCCGGCCTGAACCTGTGGCTGAGCATCAGTGACTGGAGCTCTTCGAAATAATGCATGAAAATAAATTTCAATGCCGGCCTCTTCAAAATCACTGCCGGTTGTATGATGCAGGCCTGTCACGATTGTCGCGCCTGTCATGGCCGCCATACATTCCGTGCCTGAATTCCTTTTCCTGCGAAGGCGGCCTCGTGAAGAGGTAGAATTTCTGGTCCTTTCCCTCGAGCTCCTCGGCCACGCGCTTCACTATTGCGGCAACAGGGTCGGGAAAAGGATGCAGGCGTTTTTTCATTTCCTCAAAAGAGGTGAAGGGCATTTTTTCCCTCTCGCCAAGGAGCTGGAGCATGTGCTTCTTGCCCATTCCCGGCAACAGCTCTATCTGGTGCATCTTGAGGCTTATGCTGCGCGAAGTATTGTAGAATGCAATGTACTTTGCCTCGTCGGAAAGCACTATTTTCTGTATAGCCCCTTCAAGCTCATTGAGGGAATTGTTCGTGAGGCCCTTGTAATCCAGCCGCTTCTTGATGTGGTCAATCTGTGGCCGTTCATCCTTCCCAACGTACACCTCGTCAAGGGACTTGAACTCTACCCCCGGCCTCGGCACAACCTCGAGCAATGTGAAGGCAGCCTTACCTATAAGCTGGGCCATCGGTTCGGTCTTGATGTCCGAACTCCTGCCCCGTGCCATGTAATCCAAGACTAAGGCTTTTTCTTCCATGCTAAACCCCCGGAAAGGAAGCGGTCACTTCGTGTATTTTGAAACCGTTTCCACAACCTGCTTAAGCGTCTCGTCGCTTACCTGCGGCCCGCCCTTGTACAGGATGAGCTTTGCAGTGTTCAGGTCTGCAGGAAGGATATCAACGGCCTTTGTAATTAAGTCGTCGTCCAGGCCGTCTATGGATTGGAGGTCCTCCCTCAGCTTCTCGCCCTTTGCGGGCGTTATCTTGGAAAATTTCTTTGAATAATCAAAAGCCTGCTGCTGCTCGTAAGTGAGGTCACCTTCCTTGTTGCGCTCCGAGAGGATTTCCTTTACCTCATAAAGGGGGGCGTTCTTTGCCGAAATGTGCTTTTTCCCTATCATGCCGCCACCTTCCCATCGTCCTCATTCGCATTCATGGAAATTCCAGCAGGCTGTGAACCCCTAGAGAGGTTAAGATGTGCCGGCCCTGCAAGCACTTTCATCGCCTTGCCGAGCTTTGAGACCGCAACATAATACGCCTTGCCCTGCCTGCCCACAACCGTGCCGGTCATGCCCTGATAGCGCCTGAAAGGGATGCCTGAATGCACCGCGGGGTTTATCCTTATGTCCACCCTCGCGCCGAGAGGAATCTGCTGGAGCAAAGTGTTTACAGTGACCTTGCTGCCCTTCTTTGTGTGGCTGTGCCTTGTCTTCGCCCTCTTTCCCCTTGCCTTCTTGCATGCCATGGAAAACGCCCCAAACTGACAAATAATGATAAGTGCTTCCTATTACCATTCCCCACAAGAAACATTTAAAAGGCTAATATAAAAGGGGGCTTCAGATTTGCGGTTTTCACTCCGCATTGAAAACATAATACCCTATGAGGAAAAGCACTACCGCGATTACCCAGAGGCTCTCGACCCCGAATGATTTGAAAAAGAAAACGGTTTCGCGGATTATCCACTCGTCCTCGAAAACGCGGACAAGAGCGACAAGGCCAAAAGCCAGGGAGAGGAAAATTATCAGCCCGCCGATTGCCTGCGAAGCCGAGTTGCCAGCCGAACCCATCAGAACCATAATAGAACAGAAAACGAACCAATTTTACCCTTTGCGATTCAAAGGGCAAATAACCTTTAAAAAGGCGTTGTTTAAAAATTCCAAAATTAAGGTCACCGCTTAGTTTCTGAACAAGGCCCTTTAAAAAGGCCTTGTTTAAAAACTCGGTTTTAGGGGTTTCTGTTCAGAAATTAAGCAATTGCGCAGTTAGTATAATTTTTCAATTTCCTCTTTCGTGGAATTAAACTGCGCCTTTAAGTTCTTCCTAAGTGCGGGTTTTGCACAGTAATCAACTGTATAAAGCATCTAAGTTCGAAAATTTAACTTATTAACTGCCGATAGTTTGAATATCATTCAACCATCATCACTCAACTCAAAAAAGATAAGCTTAAATATAACATGCGAGGTATATAAGTTATGACCCAAGAGTTATATGACGCAATATGGGATGAAGTTGAACAAGGCGAAGCCAAAAGCGATGTATTCAGCCATTTCAAATTGCCTGATTTCATGCCTCACGAATCAAGTGATTCAATTTCGACATACGTTAATTACACGGAGCAGCATAAGAAGCTTCTCGCCAAGTTTATTGAATTCTTGAAAAAAACCAATGCTGATGCGAAAAAAGTTCTAGTTGTAGGCCCTAGTGGTAGTGGAAAAACGAGTTTTTTCTATTACTTTGAGAAATCGTATCACAGCCTTGTAAGGCGAGGTAAAATAGATGGAAAAATCTATGACACAGTACATGCTGGATTTTCAACGAGCGCGAAAGTGCTGACCATCAAAGAGGCGCTAAGAGATTTGCCCCGAATTGAAAAAAGGTTCATAAAGGGTGACGACAAAAGTCTGGTCTTCCTTGATGATATGCAGGAAGTTTTTTGCCCAGTAAATGTATCCGAAGATGAAAAAAAAGCGAGAGAAGAATTTTGGAATAAGGTTGAAAGTTATAAAAAAAGTTTCATTGTCATGACTTCTACGCCATATAACTGGTCCGAGGTCAGGAAAACTGACCCCCGGATTATTTCAAAATTCGACGAAATAATTTTTTTGAATGGTCTCCAAGATTATGACTTGGAAAAAATAGTGAATGAGCGAGTGTATTCATACATTTCTAGCTTTGATATTTTTCCACAAGCAATCAGACAGCAAATAATTATTGATTCTAGGTCAAATCCTAGGCTTATGTTGCGCCTCATCAAAAAAACTCTCGAAATTGCATTTAAAAATAAAGAGTCAAAAATAAATGAAACCCATTATGCCGCTGCAAAGGAAGAAGAGGGTTTGAAATTTATTGAAGAGTATACAAAGCTATATCCCGCAAAAAAAAGTTTGATTGACGAGTTGACTTCACTTGATTCTATTTCTGCCACTGATATTTCGGAAAAAACTAACCTGACGAGGACTACGATATCACAATACCTTAATGACCTTGAGAAAGACGGATTTGTTACAAAAAAATCTCGTGGAAAAAAAGTCTATTACAAACTCAATTTTGCACTTAAGTCACATCTTGAAAAGAACATGATTAGCGCTGAAATTGAGAATATGAGGCTAAGGACAACAGCTTAGTAAAATTAATGCTGGGGTTGGGCATGGGTTAAGCCCTCCGAACTTAAGATTCGGCGTTTCGCGACTTACGGGTTCAATTCCCGTCCCCAGCGAAATATTTTTTTTATTATATTTATGATGATGAACAAACATGTATTTAAAACATGCCAGTTTCAGGTTTTCAACCACCATTTTATTGCTTCCTCAATTGCAGTGCTTAATGAGCCTTTCCTAAGGCCAAATTTTGTGGCAGCTCTTTTTCTTAATTGCTGTTCAACATCATCGCTTAAAACTACTTGTAGCCGACCCACAATACCACACATGCACATATACACATTTATATTTATAAGCTTTTCTAGTTATGTGTGTATATGTGTATAACACGGATTTTGATGAACGCTTTAAATGTCTCCGTTGCGGAAGTGAGCATTTCATTAAGACAGGCAAGGTCTTTTCTGCGATGAAGGGTGTTTGGTGGCAGAAGTACAGGTGCCAAGTTTGCAATCGGAAGTTCAAGGGCAGAACTCCGCACATGGTTGAGCTGCCAAAGTTTGTTTATGAACCAAAAGAGGAAAAGGGAATCAATTGGGCGTCGTATAATGCGGCGCAGCTTAATGAGAAGATTACGTTGTTGAATCTGCTTTCGGAACTCCTTGATATGGTGGAAATAATCGAAACGCAAGCCACGGGAAGGCCCGCGATACATCCGAGGGATATTCTTTTTTGCATGACCTTGAAAGCCTACGAAAAACTCAGTAGCAGGAGGCTTGCTTCGGACTTGAAAATCCTGAAGGACATGGGTTACATTTCCAGAGTGCCTTCCTATTCCACGCTAATGATTTTTTTCAACGACAAGAGGCTTACGCGCGTGCTGAAAGAGCTAATTGAACTCGCAGCTATTCCACTATCCCAAATTGAGGATGAGGCATTTGCCATTGACAGCACTGGCTTTTCAACCTCAAAATTTGGCAGGTGGTTTGACCACAAATTTGGCGAAGAAGCTGAACGCAGAATTTACCGCAAGGCGCACATTATGATTGGCACAAAAACAGGAATAATAACCGCACTCAAAGTAACTGGCCAGAACGTAGGAGATTCCCCACAACTCGAATACCTTGTAAAGAAAACCAAGCTGGCTTTTGAAATGAAAACCATTTGCGCGGATAAAGCCTACTTGAGCATAAACAACCTCAAAACAATAGCAGACACAGGAGCGCAGCCACGAATCCCCTTCAAAAGCAATAGCCGCGAATGGGGAACAGGAAACGGCTTTCTCTGGAAAAAGCTTTACGATTACTTCAAGAACGAGCCACAAGCATTCTATCGAGAATACCACGCCAGAAGCTGCGTTGAATCAGCCATATCAAGCTTCAAGCAGAAATTCGACCACAACCTGCTCACAAAGAACGAAACCGCGAACTTCAACGAAATCCTATGCAAGCTACTCGCTTACAACCTCACGCGCCTGATTTGGGCTTACTACGAATTCGACCTAAAAGTGGCTTTCTCAACAGAAACCCCGAATATGGCCAAAATTGAGGTCACCGCTTAGTTTCTGAACAAGGCCCTTTAAAAAGGGGGGTTTTTAAAGGTTTTTAAAGGCTTTATATATAGCCAAGTTCAATTTTTGGGGGTTTCAGGATGCAGTACACCATTGTCAACATTGTCGCCTCGGCGAGCCTTAATGCCAATATAGACCTTTACAACCTCGCGGTCAGCATCCCTGACGTTGAATACGAACCGGAACAGTTCCACGGCGCAATACTCAAGCTCAAGGAGCCGAAGGTTTCAATGCTGCTATTCAAGAACGGCAAAATCATCTGCTCCGGCGCAAGCTCTGAGGCACAGATTCCGCTCGCGATATACAAGGCATCGAAAATGATACATGAGATACAGAAGGGCGTGAAAGTGCAGAAGAATGCCGAATATCAGGTCGTCAATCTTGTCACTACCGCGAACCTGCATATGAATCTCGATTTGTTCAAGACCGCGATGGAATCCGACAATGTCGAATACGAGCCGGAACAATTCCCCGGCGCAATACTCAGGATACACGACCCCAAGCTTACTTTGCTGTTGTTCAAGAACGGGAAGCTCATCTGCGCTGGCGCAAAGAACGAGGAGCTGCTGAAGAAAGGCCTGCGCAAGGCCAGCATAATGGTCAGGCAGATAAACGACCCGAAAGCGGGGAAAAAGAAGGCGAAGTGAAGCTCCAAAATCTCCTGCAAACCCAAAAAAAGTAAATTCTCCGGCGAAAATGACTCTGCCTTGGCCACCCCAAACCGCCACCACACGGTTTTTAAGCTTTCGTCAGGGGTATTCTGTTGATTAGCGGCCACAGCGACAGGGAAACACCCGGTCTCATCTCGAACCCGGAAGTTAAGCCTGCCAGCGATGTTGTCTGCACTGCCCCTTAGGGCGGAGCGGCTTATACGCTGCTAATCACTTTTCTATTACCTGTAGTTGAAAGTTGACTATGCATATTCCAGTTTCCTGCTCGCCATCTTCAGGTTTTCCAGCACAATCAGCTTCATCAGCAGGGCGAATTTTTTGTCATCCCTTTTCCGGCTGAGCTTGGTGAGGCCCATGTACTGGTCAGAGAAGCCAACTGGAATTTTCACGAGCGGGAAGCCGCGCTCAACAAGGATTTTGGTGAAGATTGCGCGGCTAGTCCTGCTGTTGCCGTCAATGAATGGGTGGATACGCTGGAACTCGTTGTGGAGGAATGCCGCCCTTTCCACAAGCTGCACTGCCGAAAGCTTCCTTCCCTCGCCAAGTTTTTTTGCGGATTTGAAAAACTCGGCAAGGAGGCCAGGCAGCTCTTGGTAATCAGGAGTTTTGAAATCAGGATTTCCCCTGATACGCACGTTCTGCACTCTTACCTCTCCTGCGCCGCTGGCGAGTGAGTTCATTGCAATGCGATGGAATGCGAACAAATTATCCTCTGTGAGCGGAGAACCATAGAGGAACTTGTCAAGCGCTTTCTTGTAATCAAGGACTTCCTGCGCATCCTTGAAAGGCTTGGAAGCCGGAGGAATGTTATCGCGGATGAGCCGCTCGGTTTCCGGGAGCGTGAGGGTGTTGCCTTCGAGAGAGAGGCTTGAATGGATGAACCCCGCCTCGTCAAAAGAGGGCATTTCCTTGGCAGCCCTTCTATATGCCGAGAACTCCTTTTCCAATTTGGAATTGAGAAAAGTTTCATCGACGCAATCCGCAATCGAGGTACATGCAACAGAAACTTTTCCACCAAAATATTCGACAAGATGCTGCAAAAACCTTGAGTAAACTATCCTGCATGCAAAAGGTTTTCTAGATTCAACAACGGCAAACCCGTGCCTAGACAAAACAGACACTATGCTTTTGACGGTCTTAGCGTCAAATGGCAGCCCCTCAATTAAGCCTTTTTCAAAACCAAGTTTCACAAATTCGGCAGTTTTGCCTGAAATTACCCGGTTATAATCAATGCTGTTGGCAAAGCAAAAATAGACCATGCGAAATAAAGCTTTCGCCCCTTGGCTTTGCGCAAGAGCATACTTCTCACCAGCCACAACAACCAAGCTTTCGGCGTTCAGCTTTCGCAAAAGCTTGTAAACTGCCCCATATGAAGTCCTCTTTTTCCCTATTTTCTGGGCTACTCCAAGCGCCGAAAGGTCCGGATACAGACCTATTGTCAACACCATGTCAAGCTTTGAAACCATTATAACAATACAGATACACCCTATTAAAAACATTTCTATAAGGGAACAAAAGTCAATTTATAATGGATTTTTAGTCCTTTATAGCATTAAAAATGAAGAGGGACGCTGCTAATCACTTTTCTATTTTCATTTTTTCATATTCTGCCATAACCCTGGCCAAAACATCATTTGCCCCATCCATTGGCTTTCTTCAATACTTCCGGAAGTCTGTGTGAAATGGTATGCCAAGTGGATAAGATGCTATTAGGGTCTGCATGTACTTCTGATGTTTGGGCGAGGCTGAAAAATTCATCAGTCATTATTCGGCTCAATTCAGCAGTGGCAAGTTCAAATCTGTTCCCACTCGCATTTATCCTCTTTTTATCTGCAGCGGAATATTTTATTTCATGCTGGAAAGTTCTATCCCGGCAATAAGGCAGCATTTTACCCTGAATATTTTGAAATGTGACTGCCAACCGCTCCAATATTTCCCCTTGCCTTCTCACTGGTAAGCAAAGGAATTTTTTTGAAAAATAGGCCTCTGGCCCGTGATACTCCGGGACGTTTTGCCTTTTCGGTGGCAGCAGATAAACTAATTGATTTAGCAGTTTTCTTACTTGAGGAGCCATCAAAAATTTAGCTTCATAAACTGCTCTTGCTTTTTCAGCCCCTCCGAGCCTCGCCCTTCTGCGGATTTCATCAGCAGATAAATGCTGGAAAGGTTTTCCCATATAAACCACAAACAGCGAGCACCACGTCAAAAAAGTTTATAGTAGAACAGCACGAACACTATCACAGAGACAACTGCCTGCATGCCGAGGATTGTGAACACGACCTGCTTTTCGGTCATTGGCCGAAGGGCCATTATGATGTGCGTGAGCGAGCCACCCTGGGGGGCGGGGGAAAGGAAGCCGTGCTTGTCCGGTATGCCGAAGCACTGGCTCTGGAAATTGTGCTTTGCCTTGAAGCCCAGCTCTACCCAGTGGAGGGCTATTATTGCGAGGCCAAGCTTTTCCATGTTGCCCACTATCGAGATGGTCGCGATGCCTGCGCCAATCATGAGCGTGAGGGAGTCCCCGCCGAAGACCTTTGCGGGAAACCAGTTGTAGCGCAGGAATGCGATTAATGCCCCGATTATCGCGATGCCGATTATCAGCGCCTCGGGCTTCCCGTAAATGAAAGCAATCAGCGAAAGCGTGGAAACTATTATTATGCCAAGGCCTGCCTCGAGACCATTGAAGCCGGCGAGCATGTTGAAAGCATTGCTAGCGCCGGTTATAGCAATCGGCACAAGGAGCAGGGAGTAAAGAAGGCCGAAGTGCACCTGCCCGAAAAAAGGAACCATCATAGTGTTTGTGCCGGCGTTAACTGCCATCAGGGGCAGTGCTGCAAATAGCGGGAAGAGCGCGTGCTGCCATTGCCTTATGCCCTTGCGCCAGCCGATGAGGTCATCTACGATGCCGATGAAGCCCACCAGGAGGATAGTGAGGAAGGATGCCAGAAGTATTTTGAGGTCGAGGCCTATAAGGCCGGTGTAGGTGCTTATGAATATCGCCATTATTATGCCGAGCGATAGGCCGAGCATTATAGAGATGCCGCCCATCTCTGCAACTTCAGGCTTTTCGGCCTTGTTCATGTCCTTTCCGGTTATGCCGCGCTTTAGCATTTTCCTTATCATTACAGGGGTAACGAAATAAGTGAGGAAAAATGCCGAAAGGAAAACTATTACCGCGGAGGTGATGTATGCTGCAGACGACAACCATGTTCACTTCCGCAAAAAACAAACAAAAACAAGGCGAACCGGCAAATGGCCATCGGTCGATGGATTATGTGCGGGGGCGGTTCACACTATCTTGAATATCCTCACATCCTTGTTGGCGTAAACCTGCTGGAAGTGCTTTATGCTTGCCTGCTCAAAAAAAAGTTTCACGATGAACGTATCGTTTGAGGCCTGATTCATGAGGAAAACTTTGGAGCCATCCTCATTCCGGTAAACATACGCCCTTGTCTTGCCGCCAATGAGTATGTTCGGCTGCTCAACGCGTGTTGTGGGGAAAGAGTTGAATTGCGCTTCGCTGAACGAGTTTCCGCCGCAGTTCACCGTGACCTGCTTTGAGAGCGCATCCGTTTCTCTGCTGCATAACAGCCTTGCGGCCATATACCGGGCTATGCGCGGGTCGGACGTGTCTGTTGTCTGGTAGGCATAAACCCCGAGGGACCCCATTTTTTCAATCAGGTCGTCGCTTATGAGGAGGTAATCTGAATTGTACCTCGACTTTATGATTCCTATTGCCTCATCCTCGCTCTTGGCGAGGACCAGTTTCGCGTAATCTGAATTCGTGGGCAAATCCATGTTCCTGTTGTCCGTAATGACTTTTTTCTGGCCTATGAAAGTCACCCAGTGGCCTTCGTCCCACCAGTTGAACATCTTTGCCTCCGGCGGCAGCTCCGCCGCCATCCATTTGAGCGATTCTTTCCAGCCGGTGTCATATTCAATGTTCGGCGTGTTCTGGGAAATGAAATAAGAACCAGCGGCAACGCCTACGAGGAGGATGAAGCCTGAGGCGAGGGCGATTATTTTCTTCTCGAAGCCTGGCCTCTCGCCTACAAATGACAGGAGCTCGTTTATCGTTATGCCGCCTGCAAGCGCGAGCGGTATGCCGAGGTAGAAAGTGAACTTGAGCTTTATGTAAGCGAGGAATATCGCAAAGGCAATCCAGGTGAAAGCGAGCAAGGAAACCCGGTCACCCCTGTTTTTCAGCATCCTGTAAAGGAGGAAAATGAATACGAGCCCTGGGATGTAATACGGGAAGCCCTGGAAAGGCCAGCCAATGAAAATCCACATTGCATTGTACTTGTTGCCCCACCACCCCAGGCCTTTGGATTCTTCCCCGACGCTGGATGAAAATACGCTGCCCTGTGTCTGGCCCGCGCCGCCCAGGTCAAGGCTGCCGCCTGCCCCTCCGAAAAGCGCGCTGACATTGCCCACTGCGCTCTGGGTGAAGTGCTCGCCTATTACAGCCGAAGAAAGTATCATGAAAGCTGCAAATGCAATCATCGTGACTGCGACAGGGCTTATTTGCGCCTGCAGCTTTTCCTCAAAGAAAACTATGCGGAGCAGCGCGGCAAAAGCCGTGAGGCCTGCAAAGCCAATCAGTATGTAAGGCGCCATGAGGTAGGCCTGCCAGTTCCATGACATCACGGCAAAGAAGAAGCCGGCGACAATGGCATTGATTGCCGCAGTCTTGTCGAGCTTGCCGGGCTTTATTGCGCGAACAAGGAAAACCAGCCCTATTACGAGCCACAAAAACCCGAGGGACTGGCCCTCGAACCAGCCAGCCATTGTCCTGTACACGAAAGCGGGAATCACCGCGGCAAAGAATGCCATCAGGGCTCCTGCGCGCCGGTTGTACATTTCCTTTCCAAGGAAATACATCGCAACGCAGATGAGCGACCCGAACAGGGCGGGGAAAAGCTTGATTGCGAAAAAGAAAGCCTCACGGCTATACGGGGCACCTAAAGTCAGTATCCGGAACAATGTTCCAGTGAACATCCACCAGAAAGGACCGTCCTGGAATTGCGGATTCGGGGCGCCGCCAGGAAGCTGATAGTATGCAAGCGGGTCCGTGGCTGGAATCGCATTGTGGATGAGCGTGTACTCGGTCATCCTTGCGTGGTAGTAGCCGTCGAATTCGAAGAAGAGCTCGTAGACGAACTGGTGCCCTCTTATGCCGAAAGCGAGCAGGAAAATCAGGAAAATGAAGAACAGTTCTTTCCTGTGGGCCGACAAATAATCCGTTATTTTGCCAAGCATAAGTATTAGGGTTCATTCATAAGGTTTTTAATCCCGAATTCGGGGGAAGGCAAAGGGACTTTTTTACAATTGTACTAAAAATACAGGGGCACCAGGCCGCACTGTCCAGCCCCAGGCATTTCCGCCGCCTCAAACAGCCCCATGGCCCGCCCTGAAACCGGGGCTTTGCTCGTTTTTTAAACTCTTTTGCACTACGCTGATAGATGGCATTAAAATCAATCCAGGAAACCGCAATCCGCGCTTGCAGGCTGCTTTTCAGGGACGTTGTGTTCACTATGCGGGGGGGCCTTGCAAAGGGGCTGAAGAGGAGGTTCGGTCTTGGCTTCAAGCCGAAGTTCGGGCTCACAAAAGAGGAAAAATTCCTTCTCGGCCTCGACTTCAGGGGGAAAACCATTTACGACATAGGCGGGTACATCGGCATTTACACGCTTTTCTTTTCAAGGGCTGCGGGGGAAAACGGCAAGGTGGTTGCTTTCGAGCCGATGCCTGAAAACTTCGGGGAACTCAGCTTCAACATCGGCATCAACGGGATAAAAAACGCCACTGCCCTTAACCTGGCAGTAGGCAGGGAAAAATCCAGGGTGAAAATGGTGGTGCCTTCATACACTTCGAGGGGAAGCCTTGACACGGGCGTGCAGGAAAAAATACGCTGCACGTGCAACGCGATGGAAATCATCGTGGAAGTTGATTCAATCGACAGCCTAACGAAAGGCTGAATCCCAAAGCCTTATTTTGTAATTATTGAT
>CABMIU010000022.1 GCA_902386385.1 uncultured archaeon | reverse complement strand
CTGCTCAATGTCCTTCTTGGTTTTTGAAACCTTGTTTGCCAGGGCCTCGATGACCCCTGAAGGCACATCGGTGCGCTTTATCCTGTCGGAGTTCCTGTCCCATTCGTAAATGCAGTTGAGGAGCGCCTGCCTCTCCATTGAGCTGACCTCGGTGATGGAGGAGACCCTGCGCTGTATGCCCTTGCCCTTAATGTATGTCCTCGCCTGCACCACTATAATGTCCAACAGGGGGAGAAGCTGCTCCGGCACGTTCATTGGCTCGGAGCGCAGGCGCAGCAGCATCTCCTTCGCGGAGTTGCTGTGCATCGTGCCTACGCATCCATTATGGCCGGTGTCCATTGCAATGAAAAGCGTGCCCGCTTCCGCGCCCCTCACTTCGCCAAGTATCATGCGGTCGGGCCTCATCCTCATCGCGTTCTTGAGGAGGTCGTCCATCTCAATCCCGCGGCTGCCGCGAAGCCCCTGCTTTGTCTCCATCTGGACCCAGTTCTCCCGGCCCCAGAGCTGGATTTCCGGCGTGTCCTCAATCGAGACAATCCTCTCCGAGGCACGCATGAAAGACGAAATTGCATTAAGGGTTGTTGTCTTGCCGGAGCCGGAGCCGCCGGTGATGATTACATTCAACGGCTCTATGCCCAGCCCGTCCACAATAACCCACAGGAAAGCGGCAACCTCAGGAGACATTGTGCCGCTCGCAATCAGCTCTATTATGCTCATGGGCACAACCGAGAATTTCCTGACAGTAAGAGTGGGGCCTGAAAGCGTCACGGACCCAAGGGTTGCGTTGGCCCTGCTGCCGTCAGAAAGCCGCGCATCAAGCAAAGGGTTCTCGTCATCAAGCTTCTTGCCCACGGTTTCGGCTATTTTCTGCAGGATATTGTCGAGGTCCTTCCTCACGGGGAAACCGATGTTGGTCTTGCACGGCCCCAATGTCCGGTGATACACAAAAACCGGCGTGTCATAGCCGTTGACCATTATCTCCTCCAGGTTCGGGTCCTCGAGCAGTGGCGAAAGCTTGCCGTAGCCTATTGAAAGTCCAAGAAGGATGTCCGCGAATTCCTTAGGGGCCTTTATGCAGGCGAGGTAAGAAGCAAGGATGCCTGAAAGCGATGCCTTCAGCGAGGACATTTCATCAGGGGTCGGCATCCGGTCCAGGGCACCGAGATAAGTTACAGGCACAGCTACCTTTTCCCTGAACTGGCCGGCAAAATCCTTCGAGAAATATTTCTGCTTGGCCGAAAGGAGCTCGTCGATGCTTGCCCTGCCGAGTATGAGGCGGTAAAGCGAGTCGAATATCTCCTCCTCCTCGGGAGAAAAAGCCAGGGGTCTCACCTCATAATAAGGGAAAGGAAAGCCCTCGAAGATATCAACAAGGCCATAAGAAATTATCTTTCGGCCTTTTTCAGGTTCCATTGCAACACCCAGGCAAGCTATTTATTATGGGTTATTTAGTATATAAAAGAGGTCGCCATGAAAGAAAAGATTGAAAAAATAATCCACGCGGTGCTGGAAAAAGTCACGCCTTCACCCAAGGAAGCGATGGAACAGGCGCAACTTTCAGGAAAGCTGATATCCAAAATAAAGTCCATGGAAGGAAGCCACCTGAAGGCTGAACTCGTCGGCAGCAACTCGCGCAACACAAACCTCGCAGGGGACCACGACCTCGACATATTCGTTTTCTACCCTGAAAGCCTGCCACGCGAGGAATTCGAGAAGGAAGGGCTTGCAATCGGCAGGGCGGTATTCAGGGGCCACGAATGGGAAAAGGCATATTCTGAGCACCCTTACATCCGCGGCAGGATAAACGGCTTTGACGTTGAAATCGTTCCGGCTTACCTCGTAAGCAGCGCGGAGAGGATAAAGAGCGCTGTTGACAGGACACTGTTCCACAGCGAATATGTGAAGAACCGCATTGAAAAAGGACAGGAGCAGGAAGTGAGGCTGCTCAAGCAGTTCATGAAAGGGGTGAAATGCTACGGCGCGGACCTCAGCTCGAATTCATTCCCGGGATATGTCGCAGAAATCCTAATAATCAAATACGGCACTTTCAGGGCCGCGATAAATGCGGTTTCAAAATGGGGCCGCGAGGAAATCATTGACCTCGAAGGCAGCTGGGGCATCCACGAGGCAAAGAACAAGTTCAATTCGCACTTGATGGTTGTTGACCCTGTTGACAGGAACAGGAATGTCGCGGCCGCGCTATCGCAGAACCAGTACGCCAGGTTCATCGCTGCCGCGAGGGCTTTCCTGAAAAAGCCATCGATTGAATTCTTCTTCCCCAAGCCGCACAAAGCATGGCCCGCGCAAAAATTGCGCGCATTCCTGAAAAAAACCGAATTGGTCATGGTGATGATTGGTTACCCGAAAGGGATTGTCGAGGACATAATGTGGGGCCAACTCAAGAGGTTCGCAAGGAAGGTTTCAACGCTCTGCCATGCCGAAGGCTTTGCCGTGAAGCGCACCGCGGAATGGCTCGAGCACAAAAAGCACCTCGTTATTCTGCTAGAAGTGGAATCCGCCAAAATACAAAAGGCAAAAATCATCACAGGCCCGGAGGCAACCGACGCCCACAATTCTGAGCAATTCCTCAAAGCACACAAAAAGCCCCTTGCAGGGCCGCGCATCGAGAACGGGCGCTGGGTGCTTGAAGTGGAGAGGAAGCACACAGATATAGAATTGCTTTTGGCTGAGCTGCTGAAGAAGCTGAAAACACAGGAAAGAGAGGGAATCGCAAAGGCCCTGCGGACCCACACGCACATAATGGAGGAGAAGGACATACTTGCGCTTTACCGCAAGAACAAAGAGTTCCAGCAGTTCCTCACGGCATACTTGAAAGGAGAAGAGGAATTCCTGGATTACTAGGCGACGGGAAATCCGAAATACAGGTCGTCGGAAAAATTTTGACCCAGGCGGCCAATTGGCCCTGCATTCACTCCTTCGACATTTTCCAGAATTCATTGAAGAAATTCAGGTAGTTTTCCGCAACGGCCTTGTTGTGAATCCTAATCATAGTCAAGTCTTCTTCCGGAATGAAAATCACCACAAAGTCGCCATAAATCCAGGTCGCAGAAGGGATGTTGAATTTCGGGGGGAGATACCTCACATGCACAAGGGGGGTGCCTTCATACAGCCCCCTCTTGTCTTCAGTCGCCAGCAGATACCTGTGTTGGCCGTTGCGCTCCATTCTTTTCAGGTAATTCTGGTAAAAAACAGGCAAAAGCTCGAACAAAATCCCGATAATGGGAAAAACCCGGTTGTCCTTTCCTACAGAAACCACGTGGTTAAGGATTGTTTTCACCCCTTCAGGCCCCTTGAAAACCTCGACCTCGACGCCTTCCTGCTGCTTCTTCAGTTTCTCAAGCTCTGGAATCAGTTCCTCAATCTCCTTCCCCCTTGTTTCCAGCACGCGCTTCTGCTCCTCGATGAAATTCAGCAGGTTCCTCGCGGAAATCACGCTGAAATACTTCCTGTTCTCGCGGATGACATAATTCGCAATGCCCTTTTCAAGGAGCTTTTCAATGAGCTCATAAACGTGTGTCCGGTTCATTCCGGTGTCTGATGAAATGCGGCTCGCAAGGCACGACCCGTTCTTGAGCAGTGAAAGGTAAACCCCTATTTCGCTGTCAGAAAGCCCTATGCCCCGAAGTGCCTCCCTACGCATAATGAGCTTGCACACGATTAATATTTAAATGTTGTCTGTTAGCCAGACAACAAATGCATAATAAGGGCGGGGCCGGAGTCTTTATAGTGGTTTGATGATTTCGGAAATATTGGTTAACCTGTTGGACCTCAATCCAGGGTATTTTTTGGACCTGGCAACGGGCGGGATTTTCTGGGTTTTTGCTTTAGCCGCAGCAGCGCACTATTTCGGCAACGGCAAGAACCTCCTGCTGAATTTCATAATAATCACCGGCCTTGTTCTCAGCATGCAGGACCTTTTGAAGGCACAGGGCCTTGCACTTTACACCGCGCAAGGCCTCTTTGTGCTTTTCTTTGCAAGGCAAATCGTTCTGACAGTGCTCGAACACAGCGGCTGGAGCAAACAGCTGCCCCTTGCCTTTGCAATCACCACGTGGGCAGTGGTTTTCTTTTACAACTTCTTCATGGTGTGAGTGTCCCATGGGGCTGCTTTTCAAAAGTTTCACGGACTCGCTGCTGGTTTCTGGCGTATTCTACACCCTGCTTCTGCTCGGAGGAGCATCGGGGCTGAGGCACATACCCGATACAAGCTTCAGCTACCTCTCGGTGCTGCTTACGATAATAACCTTCAACTTTTCAATACTGAACATCAGGGTAAAGTAACAAAACAAAAAACAGGACAATTACGACAAAAAACTAAAATAATTGTAAATAAGTAAAATAGGTAAAAAAAAATATTTTACAATTAAAACCACATCAACTGACAAAATCCAAAGGCGGTTATTGCCAATCAAAACATTAATAATCACAAAACCCGCAATAGTATAAAATAGTTCTATCGGAGGCGCGGTAAGAATGGCACTTGAGATAATAGGTTACGCTGTCGGCGGCGTTGTTGTGATAGGGGGCCTCTGGTTCATTGTCTCCTACAACGGATTAGTCACACTGAAGAACCAGATTGAGAACAGCTGGAGCCAGATAGATGTCCAGCTCAAGAGGAGATTTGACCTAATACCCAATCTCATGGAAACCGTCAAAGGCTACGCAAAGCACGAGAAGGAAACCTTCAGGATGGTAACGGAAGCGCGCACCGCGGTAACAAAGGCACAGGGCTTTGCGGCAACCGCCAAGGCGGAGAACGTCCTCTCAGGCGCATTGAAATCGCTGTTCGCGGTTTCGGAGGCATACCCCGAGCTCAAGGCTAACCAGAATTTCATGATGCTGCAGGAAGAACTCTCAGGAATCGAATCAAAAATCGCTTACACGAGACAGTTCTACAATGATTCCGTGATGACATTCAACACGCGCATCGACGTGTTCCCGGACAGCATTGTCGCAGGAATGCTCAGCTTCAAGAAAAAGGAATACTTCGAAATCGCGGAAGCTGAAAAGCAGAATGTGAAGGTCAAGTTTTAGTGGCCTTCACAAAAATATTTTTTAGGCCTTCGACTTAAAATTATTTTTAATTATTTTTGGATTAGTGTGATGCCTCCATGTTCCAGCAAGTAGATGAAAACAAGCGCAACACGCTAATACTCATAGCACTGTTTTCCCTGTTCGTGCTCGCCCTGTCATGGGTGCTCGGGAGAATATTCACCGGCTACGGAACCCTGGGAGTAATCCTCGGGTTCATTTTCCTGATAATTTACGTCGCAATCAATTATTTCATGGGCGACAGCATTGTGCTCGCAATAAGCGGGGCCCGCGAAGTGAAAAAGGAAGAAAACCCTTACCTGTTCAACCTGATTGACGGCCTCTGCATGGCGGCGGGAATACCGAAACCGAAGGCTTACATAATCAATGACACTGCGCTGAATGCATTCGCCACTGGAAGGGACCCTGCCCACGCTTCAATAGTCGTTACATCGGGAATTCTGCAGAAGATGAACCGCGAGGAGCTTGAAGGGGTCATCGCTCATGAAATGAGCCACATAAAGAATTTTGACATAAGGGTAATGCTCATCGCAGCGGTATTTGTCGGGGTTACGGCCCTGCTCAGCGACATCCTTTTGCGCGGAATACTCTGGGGGAATAGGGGGAACAGGGAAAGCAGCAAATTCGACATCGCCCTCCTCGTAATCGGCGTGGTGCTCGCAATCCTCTCGCCATTCATCGCGCAACTGATACAGCTCGCGATTTCAAGGCAGCGCGAGTATCTGGCGGATGCCTCTGCCGCGGTGCTCACGCGCAACCCGAACGGGCTGGCGAACGCGCTCGAGAAAATCGGCTCGGACAAGGAAGTGCTCGAGGCAGCAAACAAGGCAACGGCGCACCTCTACATCGACAACCCACTAAAGAACAGGAAAAGCTTCTTCGACGGCATGTTCTCGACGCACCCGCCGATTGCTGACAGGGTTGCGCGGCTAAGGAAGATGTGACTCAACAGTTTCGGCAACTGGGCTGCTGAATCCTCTTGGGAGGATGGGTACGACGGTTGTCCCGTCCGAGACCGCCTCGTTTGCTTTTTCGCCAACATTTTTTCCGCGAAAAAAGGTTGCTCGGAAGGGCGAGTACCTTTGGCGACGGGATAAGCCGGAAAAACCAATTCTTAATTAACCGTGGCTTCAATTATTGTAGGCATGGGCCCGTAGCTCAGGCAGGATAGAGTGCTTCGCTTCGGACGAAGAGGTCGTGGGTTCGAATCCCACCGGGCTCGCTTCCAGATCTAACCTTTTTAAAGGTTGCTGAGGAAGGAATTGTATTCAAAAGGCGATTCAATGAAAACATGCATTACCACAAACAAGGTCGTCAGCGGCGACTTCATAGAGTTCAAGTGCCCCGGCTGCGGCGAAAGGCTGGTGCGCAGCATTGCCGCGAGGGAAAAGAGCATGGTTTACAAGTGCAAATGCGGCTTTACCGGCCCATGAGCGAACTCCTGATTATTAGGTGAATCTGATGCCTGACAAGACAATACTCATAATGAAAATCAAGCCGAGGGATATCGGACAGATAGCCAAGGCTATGGACGCGGTCAGGACAATAAAATCCGGCAAGGTAATGGACGTCAAAAAGGAGCCAATCGGCTTCGGCATAGAAGTGATAAAGGCTGGCATTACTGTTGATTCCAAGGACGAAGCGGCGGTTGAGAGGGTTACAAACGAAATCCTCGCCTTGCCGGAAATAGAGGACGCGGAAGTAGAGGGAATGACCCTGCTTTAAGCCAAATAATCCTTTTGCCCAACAAGCCCAAAATAAAATGCTTTTCCACCCTGATTCTTCTGCATGATAAAATCCATTTCACTCGAGAACTGGAAAACCCATTACCGCAGCGAATTCGCCTTTGAGAAGGGCACGAATGTCATTGTCGGGGTGATGGGCAGCGGGAAAAGCAGCATAATGGACGCAATTTCTTTCGCATTGTACGGCACCTTCCCCGCCCAGGCAGCGAGGAAAGTCAGCTTAGAGGAAACTATAATGGACAGGCCGGTAAAGCAGGAGCAGGCAAAAGTAAGGGTCGAATTCGATTACAGGGGAAAGGAATATTCGGTTGAAAGGGTTGTGAAGCGCTCAGGCTCCAACGAGGCGTATCTCCGCGAAGCCGGGAAAATACTCGCGGGCCCCAAGCCGACAGAGGTGAACTCGAAAGTGGAAAGCCTGCTAGAGGCAAGTTATGACCTATTCAGCCGCGCGATTTATTCGGAGCAGAACCAGATGGATTATTTCCTAAGACTCTCGCCGGGTCAGCGCAAGGAAAAATTCGACGAACTTCTCGGCCTCGACAGGTACGAAAAGGTGAGGCAGAACGCTGCAACCCTCGCAAACAGGCTGAAAAAGAGCACCGAGGACAGGAAAGCATTCCTGGCGGAGCAGAAGAAAAAATCAGACCCGGACTTAATAGTGGAATACAGGAAAAGGATTGAAGAAAAGAAAAAGGAAGCAGAGGAAAAGGCGAAGGAAATAGGGAAGAGCCATAAAGCCCTTTGCGAAAATGAATCCGAAGTTAAAAAGCTCGAAGCTATTGAGAAAGAGCACAATAGCCTGAATGATGCGTTGATAAGGGCAAGGTCAATGTCCGAAACCCTGAAAACACAGGCTTCAAATGCAAGTAAAAGGGCCGAAGGCATCAAAGGCAAGGATGCCGCGGAATTGCTTGGTGCCGCGGAAAAAGCAATTGAAACTTCGGCTGCGGAAATGAAGAGGCTCTCAAAGGAAAAGGAGAAGGCCGAGAAAAAAGCAGCGGAATTGCGAGAGAAGAGAGCTGGAATGCGGAATGCCCTGGAAACACATGAAAAGGGAATACGGAACGCAAAGGCCCTTGGTGCGGAGTGTCCGGTATGCAAGAGGCCGCTAGCGGAACATGACAAGGCAAAGCTAGAAAAGGAACTGTCGGCGGAAAAGGAAAAGGCGAAGGCGTGGCTCGCTGAAATTGAATATTCGATAAAATCCGCTGAAGACGAAATTTCCGGGCTGAAGAAAAAAACAGAAATAGCAGAGGAAAAAACGGAAGCAGCGAGAAAGGAAGCCGAATCCATGAGAAGGGCTTCTGAAGCCCAGAAAGACATTGAATCCGCGGAAAAGGAAATCAAAAAGCTGGAAGCGGAAGCATGCAGGGCAGCGGAAAAAATATCATCTTTGGGCTTTGACAATGCAAAGCTCCGGGAAAGCAGGAAAAAAATGATTGAAACCAGCAGCCGCCTTGCAGGTCTCAGGGCAGAGGAGAAGGCGGAAAAGGAGATTCTGAAGGAGCTCGAGGAAGGGTCAAATAGGGCAATTGCATTGCAGGAGCAGATAAAGAATTTGGAGGAAAGCATTCTCGCGGGGGAAAAATCCGCCGGAAAAATGGCAGTGTTCGGCTCCTCACTGAGGGCAACACAGGCCGAACTCAGGAACGCGATGATAGGCGCAATAAACGAGGCAATGGCGGAGATATGGCAAAAAATATACCCCTATGACGACATCACAGGGGTGAAAATTTCAGTCGAGGAAGGCAGCTACGAAGTGATGGCGAGGCAACGCTCCGGAGAATGGGCGAGGGTTGAAGGAATCCTTTCAGGCGGGGAAAGGAGTTCGGCAGCGCTCGCAATGCGCATCGCAGTATCGCTGGTGCTCACGCAGAATTTAGGGTGGATAATACTTGATGAGCCGACGCACAACCTCGACGCGAATGCAGTAAGCAGCCTCAGCGAAGTGATGCGCACCCATCTCCCTGAACTAATCGACCAGATATTCATCATAACGCACGACAAGGAAATGGAGAACGCCGCTAGCGGGAAGCTCTACACGCTAGAGCGCGAGAAAGGGAATGACGGCGTGACAAGGATAACAACTGCAGAGCAGTAATCTGCACCAGCACCCAATAAAGACAAGGGCAATTGAATCATGCACTGCCTGAAAGAATGGCTATTGACCAGCATAGAAAAAAGCAGGATTCACGCAGCCTTCAATTTTATTATTTTCCTCGTGATAAAGCCCGCAACGAGGTTGCGCTGCTCCTTTGCGAGGGGTATCTTCAGCTCATCAGTGACAATCCTCTTGTTGACGTTGAAATCCTCGCTGAACTTGCCAGGAAAAGCCTTAACAAGCTCATTTGCCTTGCTCTTGACATTCTTAGGAACTGCCTTGCCCAACAAAAACACCTTCCAAAAATAAAAAAAAACGGCCAAAATTGCGGCCACCTGCAATTGCTTCAGCTGACCTCTACCCTTTCGACATGGTTATCCGGAAATTCCCTGAGGACCGCAATAGGCAGGGCATTCTTCTCAAACTCAAGCTTCGCGATTCCAAGGAAATTCAAGTGCTTCGGTGCTTTGATAAGTGAAGGCGCGCCGAGCGAAAGCTGCAAAGCGCGCGCACTTATGAGGCGAGTTACCTCAAACCTTGTGAGTTTAGCCATAAATAACACTAAAGGAAAGTATACCAAGAATCCCCAGCAAACAATTAAAAATGGTGGGCATCGGCGAAGCCGGAAAGATTGCCAAAGCCTGCCTTGCATTCTGTTTATTCAGGGGACAATTCAAGCCTCAGGAGCGGCTTTTTCACATTATAGAGCTGCGAAACCTGCCTGAAAACCTCATGGCAAAAATCGCTTTCTACATAAACTTTCGTGTTTTCATGACAAGCCCTCGCCCCGAGCGAAGATGCAACCTCACAGACATCCCTCGCAATCTCACCCGAAATTGATTCCAGGGCAAGCCTCGCGCCATCACCGGAAAAGCGGGAGAGCGCTGCAGGCAAAGCGCAAAGGACCGAATTTGCAATGCCCGAAACAGCTTCGGAATAAATCTTCTCAGGTGTGCCAAGGGTATAATACCTCAGGCCGTTTGAAGCTGCGTTCTGCGAAGCAGCTGCACGGGAATATGCCTGGGCTTTTTCAGCCGACTGCAGGAGAAAATTTATCCCCCTGGAGAGCGGGTTTTCCGACTTGGAACAAACCCACTCAAGCCTCGCGGCTGAAACTATTTCACAGAGACCTGAAGCCTGCAGGTGCATTGCATCTGCGAGAAGCACCTCTGATTCCTCGAAGCGAGAAAAAGGGCCGACAGGGACAGAGCTGTAGCCGTAATCCATCATCCTCTGCGAGCGCGCATCCTTGTTCGGCATGGAAGCATGGAAGCGCCCCGCCCAGAACTGCGAGGAAGAATTGAAGTAAACCCCCTCGCGCAGGAACCTCACAATGACAGTGCTTGAAGGCAAAAGGTTCTCCGCGGAAAGAGAGGATGGGGAACAGCACTTGCACGCCCCTGCATCAAGGCTGAGATTGTTCACAGGCTCGGAGCATACAACCGAAACAAGGCCTGAAAAATCAATTGCAGGACGAGAAGCACGCCTAAACTCCTCGCCAGAGCTGCCGGAAAAACCGGAGACAACGACCTGGCCAAAATCACGAACCGGCAGGGAAGAAGCAAAGGAAACATTTTCCAGGAATGCCTTTACGGAAACGCCCTGGCCAATTTCCATCTGCCCGGGCGAATAAGGAGGCTCCTTCAAAAGGCGCGAGAAAGCAAGCCTTTCAGCCATGCCACCGGCAAGCCGCGGATTGGATTCCAAGAGCCCTGCAAAATCGCTTGCAAGCGTGCCTGAAATGAAATCGGGACGGCAATCAGGCAGCCCGAAAAATTCCAATGGCTCAGGTTCGAAATTCATTTCAAAGGAATCAAGGTAATTCCAGCCGGTTTCAATGAGAAACTGCCTCTCAGGCTCAATGACAGCGAACTTTTCCCCGAAAAAAGCACCCGCGATTTCCGCTGCCTTCCGCAGCGCGGAGAAATCCCGGGATGAAACTTCCAGCGAATTCCGGCTTGGCTCTACCATTATGCGCTTCAGGCCCTCCCGGAAAAACAATTCCTTCATCCTGGACCTTTCAGACTCATCGGAAGCCGGAAAGTGCGCCTTCGGAACGAAACCGTAGCGTATGCGCCTGCGCTCCTTCGCATTCGAGAACTCCGCCGCAACCTGCCCCTTTTCCTCAATGTACGCGACGCTGGACAGGTGCATTCGCACCGGGGGAAACATGAAAAGACTTTGTTTCGGCCTTTAAAAAGCATTTGGAGGGGGTACATTGCCGGTCCAGCAACAGCCTTTTTCTTTTCTTAAACAAGAAAAGAAAAACGCTGGCGAAAAAGAAAAGTGTTGGCTTAGGCCGTTCAGGGCGACGCCTACAATAATTGGACGGAAAGCTTCTACCCAAAAGAATGCTGCAAAGGCCTGAAAAAAATCCAGGCAAAAAACCTTGCCCCTAGAGCATACATCTGCGCGAGCTGCGGCAACGGTGTTTGCGAAAGCGAATTTGAAAACGCGTCAAACTGCAAAGAGGACTGCCTCAAGTGCGCGAAAGAAGGCGAGCTTGAAATTGACCATTTTACGAAAATAGTGCACAAAGAGCTTGGGAAAATTTATTGTTGCGAGGGGCTTGTGCCAGTGATAGTGTACAATGCAGGCGATTTAAATGGCAAATCAATATGCACAAAATGCGGAGACGGCATATGCAAGGCGCCTGAAGACAATTTGAACTTCCCACAGGACTGCAAGTGAATCAATTGCTACTGGAAAACAAATGCAAAAAAATCACTTTTCTTTTCCGCCCTTGCCCAACCCGCCTTTCGCCAACTCGTAAATCACCGGCAGCAGCGAGACGAAAATTATCACAAGCACAATCAGCTCGAGATTCTTCGCGATGAATGGGATTCCTCCGAGGAAATAGCCGCCGAGCACCATTGCAAGCGTCCATAGCAGGCCGCCCATGATATTGTAGCCGAGAAATGTTTTGTAATCCATACTGCCGATGCCGGCAACAATCGGCGCAAAGGTCCTTACAACAGGGACAAAGCGCGCCAGGACAATCGTTTTCCTGCCATGCTTTGCATAAAACTCCTCAGCGCGGGAAATGTTTTTCGGGTCCCTGAAAAAATCCCCTGGCTTGGCGAAAAAGCCCCGGCCATACTTGGTGCCCATCCAGTAGCCGACCTGGTCGCCGGCGATTGCGCAAACCGCGGCACCAACCAGCAGAATGTTCAGGTCAAGAATGCCCCTCTGCGCGAGGATGCCTGCAGTGAATAGCAGGGAATCCCCCGGCAAAAAGAAACCGAAAAAAAGCCCTGATTCAGCAAAAACGAAGGAAAAAATCGCGACGTAGCCGAAAGTGAGGACAAGGCCTTCAATGTTTCCAACCAGGTCAAGCATGCAACCCAATATCCGGCAAAGGAATTAATTAAGGAATTGGTTCATTGTGTCCGTAAAAATCCAAAAATGCGTGGTGCCCAAAACTCCAAAAGCCGGCCAACGCAAGGCATTAATATCCCCTGAAACAATCATCTTCCATGGTATCTGCAAGGCTCGCAGGGGGGCTGAAAAGCATATGGAGAAACCCGCATCTTATTGAAAATCCCGACACAGCCGCGGCAGTGCTGCCAGGCGTGACACGCATAGTAACAAGGAAAGCCAGGCCAGGAAAGAGAATAATCCTAAATTCCCTTTCATCTGTGCCCCAGAACCAAGAAGAAAAAACCCTTCTTGAAAGCGTCAGGAGAAGGCTTAACATGGCCAGCGGCAGGCTCGGTACAACCAGGCAAGGCAGCGGAAGGAACACCCTTGCCCAGAAGGAATACAACGGCCTTCTTGCAAAAGAGCGCGTGCTTTCAAGCGCAATCAGCCTGGGCGAGGCGCTCGGCGGAAGGAAGCCTTCAATTTACCAGGCACTGGCAAAAATAGGGCTTTTGTACGGATTTGATTCAGCTGAAATAAGGGAAGCATCCAAAAAAATGGCGGGCTATGCTGCGACAAAGAATAACCAATCAGCTATCCCATGGGTTGGCGCGGTGACTGCAACAGCGATGGCAATCAAGACTCCTGCAAACAAAAAAGGAGAGAACTACCCAACAGCGCTGGAAAAAATGCTTTATGGCAGAAAAGAAAGCATGACAGGGCTGGACATGGCAAGAAAGCTTGGTGTGCAATGGAGCCATGAAAGCGCAACAGTGATAAATGCAGCAATGCAGCTGCTGGAAACCGCGGGCTTCGCAAAAAAGCTGCCGGAATACAGCACAGGAAAAACAGGGGGCACTTTCACGGTGTGGTCGCACAGGGCACACAGGTCAAGCCTCTCGGCATATGTTTTCAGGGAACGCGGAATAACGCATTACAGGAATCCGCAGATGGAAATCCTCAACCAGCTAATGAACGGGCCAATGGAAACAAACAGGCTTTACAGGCAAAAAAAAATAATGGACGGCAAGCAATATTTCACGGGAAACACTGACGCGATATTCCCTGAAATGACAGTATATGATGCGGTTGGAAAGCTGCAGCGCAACGGCCTTGTGAGGATATCAGAAGGAAAATACGCTGGCGGCTACAAAGCAAGGGAAAAAATACCGGTCGTGGACCTGACAAAGGACGGCCAGCGCCTCTGGGCGAAAAGCATCTCGCGCGGCAACCTTGAGGAGAAGCTAAGGCTGCTGATGGCAGGGGAAAAAATGCATGAAAAAAAATGAAAAGGCTGCAACGCGGATGCCCAGCCAAAAGGACCAGAAATACCTCACAGCAAATCCTGCACATCCTTCTCGACAGCTTCCTTCGTGTCCTCGAAATCTACCGCGGCCTTTTCCAGTGTTGTCTCGTGCCTCGATTCCTGCGAAAGGCGCTTCCTCACCTTGAAGAATGAAGGGTAATTCACTGCCTCCCCTACAATAATCGCCTCGCCAGTGCGGAGCGAGGTAATCATGTCAACGGTGCGCTGGTCGATTCCTTCCGAGGTTTGCTTGATGTGGTCCAGGTCATAAGGGTTTGTGACGCGCAGGATAATGTGAGTGTTGCACTGCGATAGCGCGGTAGTTGAAAGATTCACGGGCCTCTGCGAAATCAGGCAGATTGAAGCGCCGAACTTCCTTCCCTCACGGGCGATTGTTTCAATGACATGCTTGCTTATTGAATTTTCTTTAGGTGTTTTTTCGGGGCAATTTCCAGTAATAAAAACTTTTCCATTTCTTCGCGCTACAAAAGCCCCATGTTTAACAGTTATGTCCCAAACCTTTCCAGCATACTGTTCTTTTGTGGACTTTCGTATGTGTGCGAATTTGCGCTTTAAAGATACAAGCACATTAATCTGGTGATTCCAAGAATTATTCCTAACTGTTGCAGAGAAGCCTAATCTTGTACACAATTCCTGGAAATCGTCAGCCAAGCATTTATCCTTCCCGGGGTAGAAAACAATGCTTTCAAAACCATTTTTCGATTTATATTTTGTGCCATCTCCCTGAACAAGGGCATCAAATAGCAGTTTTAATTGTCTAAGAGAAGCATTTTCTATAAACTTACGGGGAATCCTGTGAGGCGTTTCTGCCAGCCATTTCTTTATTTCACCGCTCGCTTTAGCACCCAAGTAAAATGTGTATTCATCAGTACTTTTTATGACTCTTGAATCAAATTGCCTGACTGGCTTTGTTCGTGGATTCACTGTTGCTTCCTGAAACCTGTTTTTGACAACTGAAATCATCTCTTGCAGGGTAGCCCCTTTGGATTCAGCCTGCGATATTTCAAAATAGGAATATTTGTTGTTATGGTATTTATGAAGGTGCCCATCAGTTATTATCCAGCCAATTGTCTTTAACAGTTCATCATCTATAGCGCACTCAGAAATGTTCTCAATTGGCGCGGTAACAGGGATTCTGAACCCTCCAGGTAAATCCTTAGCAAAAACAAACTTGGAATCTGACCAACGCCAATTCCTATCCGCGCCAGTGGTGCGAACATTACACAAAACACGATGATCAGGGGTGACAATTGCGTCTATGCTGTCTTGGTTTGAAAGTTTAACCATTTCACCGGAGTAATCTCTAACAATCACCCGTTCTATCGGATTAGGCTCAAGTTTGCCGCTTTCTTTGTTGTAAGAATATGCAAGTTGCCCAACAGCTAATTTTTCATAGCATTTCCATCCATTTGGCGTTAAGATTTCAGCATCACTGCTCAGGCAAAAGTTGTGGGCCTCCTCGACAACGACAGTGAATGGTGGCACCTTCTTCTGCCTGCGCTCGTCAAAAAGCTTCCTCGCATAATACGCCACAATAATCTGCTTCTTCTTCAGCTCGATGATGTCACTGAGGTCTATTATAGTCAGCTGGCCAGGCCTCACAATGTCACTTATGCTCGGCGAATCAGCCTTGCCGAAGATGCCGAGCTGCTCAAGGCCAACAATCCAGCCTATGAGCGCGTCCTTTGTCTGGCCTTTTATCTCCTCGTCGCGCAATACTTCGGAGCGCACCGCGCCGAAATCGAAAGGCCCAAGGCCATCCTTCATTTCCCGCCTAAGCTTGTCGAAAACCCTTGAAAGGTCGCGCCTCTGCGGCGCCGAAAGCCCTGGAATCATCGCCGAGAGAAGGCCTATTGAAAGCTTCGGAACCCCTATCTGGATTTCGCCTGCGCGGACAAACCTTGTTTTAGAGGAAAAGTCGACATGCTTCTTGTCCTTAACCGGCTCGGCGAAAGAGCGATACTCACCGTGCGCATCCATCACGATAACGCCAATCCTGCCGTTCTCCTTTTTGCGCTGCAGCAGCTCCTCAAGCAGCACGGAAACCAAATAACTATTGTGAACCAAAATATTATTGGCAACAAAATTGGAGTTTTCGACCGAAAGGTCATAAACAAATTCTTGAACGGATCTGACTCTTTCTACAGAAGAAATTTTGTCGAAAAATGCATTCATTTCAAGGACCTGTTTCAATATTCCAATTCTTCCCCTTGCCTGCAACAGGTCGCTTGCAGCACTTTCCGCGACAGAATTTAGTCCTTTGACAATAGAAACAACTTTTGATTGTTCAGGAGTTCCCCTGCCTAAAGAGTGTTCATACAAGAACCTGTGATGGCAACCTGCAGTTAGGCAAAGTTCTGCAGCAGAATAATTCAGCTTATCGCATATTTCCTTTACGGTGAATAAAGCTTTGTTTCCATCAAATATTGAAACAAAATCCACATCTTTAGTGTCAAGCCCCTGCAATTTGGCGGCATTTTTTGCAAGCAGGAAAACCGAGCTTTTTGGAGAAGTTATTCCCCTGACGACCCTGCGCGCGGTTGTGCTTGAAACTCCGCTTTCAAGCGCAATCTGCTTGAAATTCACGCCGCTTGAATAGGCGCATTTGACGATTTCCAAAGCACCAGATTCGCACATCTCAGGGGTTGAAACATTTAGCTGCTTTGCTTGGGTTATCGCTTCACCCACCTCTTCGGCTCGCCTTTCAAAGGCACTGATTAAAACAACAAGGCTTTCTCGTGAAGGGTTATTTTTTCTGTAAAGGTAGTTGCATATTCCAGTTGATTCAGCCTGTGGCTGCGGCATCCTCAAAAGGCGCAATATTTCCATAAAATGCGAATGAAGATTCGGCACTACATCAATGTTTGTGTTGCTTTTTGCAGAAATCCACTTGCCAAGAGCTTGCTTCTTATAATCTACCAAAAGATTAATGCCGCCTAATTTCCTGATTTCCGTAGAACCGCTTACAATAACCATTTGATACTCCTTGCCATTAATTTTCTTGATCTTTTTGAGGAAAATCACGCCAAGCTTGGTTAAAATTTCCCCAATGCCTTCAGCAAGCCTTTGGCTGGCAACGGTAACATTAATTTCCGGCTTGTTCGGATTCACATAGCCGTCACAATCAACAAATGAGGCAAAGAAGTTTTCCAACACTGGTTTTTTGGCTTTCAAAATTTCCACTGGAATGAATTTTGTCCAGCTTGAATTAGTGAATCCGAAATTTGCAAGGCACCTCGCCAGAATAACCGAATCAACATAAAGCTCGCCCTTTATTTTTGCCATTTTTGGGGCAAAACCGAATTTTTCCACACAAATTTCAGAAAAATCCCGTTGGAGTTTTTTGTTTTCATTTGTAAAAGTAACCCTTGATTTTAAAGTGTTGTGCCCTTCCGCCAAAAGATAAGCAAACATCCTCGCCAACCTATTGTCAACTTCATGCCTCAAAGGAACGCTTATTTTAGACTGCATTTGCATCGCCCTATTTCCTGAAACATTAACCCCTTTCAATTCATTAGCAAGGTTAGTAAAATCTACTGCAGTATCATCCCCAATCCAATCAATCCTCGGCAAGAAAACGTAATCTTCGGCGGAAAGCTCTCCAGCAGGTTTCCAATCCAATTTGCCGTCGAAAATCGGGACAAAGTGCTCTGGAGTAAGCTCAATCTTCCGCCCAGTTCTGGTCTTGATGCACACAAGAAACTCGGGTGATTTTCTGCGGTAAAAGCCAAGTATTTTTGCAGGGATTATTTTATGTTCTTCTGAAAAAGCAAAAGTTTTAATGCCAAAATCCTGCTGCCAAAACTCAACACCGTCCTCAACAACCTTGCCCTTATCAAGAACTGAATCAACAAGATTGGCAATCGTTTTTTGCTCATCATTTTCAAGCAATATTTTTGTACCCCCAGTTAGGCACTTGCCAGCGCCAGACATCGCAAGGATTGCGAGGTGCTTCTGGAAAAGCCTTGAGAGGTTCAGCTTCACAGGGGTTTCATGGTGCTCAATCTCGCCCAGATGCAAGCCACTTTCAAGGTCAAAGCCAAGGAATTTTTCGATTGTGGGACGCACCGCGATTTTAACCTTTGTCCCCGGCGAGGGGGGAAAAGTAGCGCGCTTGATGAGGCCACCCTGATAAACACCGAGAGGCCTTGTCTTTGCAACGAGGTACTCCCATTCACCCGCGGGAAACTGCTCGAACAATTTGTTGCCGGTTGCCTCGAACTCCTTCACCGATTCAACACGCTCGAAGTAACGGTTCGTCTTGATGACATCGGTTACAAGGCAAACGAGCGTTCCCTCCGAATAATCCATTTCAACGAACTGACCCCTGTGCAATTTGCCGGAGTAAATGACGACGTCCAAGGCGCTAGGGGATGGGCCATCAATGCTCGAAATGACAGTGCCTATTTCATCCGCCCTGAAATCAGGACTTTTTTCCTTTTCCATGAATACACCAACAACCAATAAATTCAAAACAGCTCCTGCAACGAATGTTCCTCAAAACCGCACCAAGTTTCATTATGCTGCAATGATTTTATTTCACCTTTGGCCGTGCCTATTCACGGCTTTATTGAGCGACTTATAAAATAACGCGATATCCCTGCTGGTTTCCAATCCTGCATAGCAGCAAATTGCAACCTTTTTTCCGCTATGCACTAACTCTGAAACCTTTTTTCCCGCAAGGACAATAAAATCATTATACTCCGTTGCAGGATATGCTACTTCCCTGAAATTAGGGAAAAGATTGACTATTTGGACGCCATTTGAATGAAACTGTTCAATAGCGGGAATGTTCTCTGGCGGAATTACAGTTACCAGAACATCCACTTTGCCTGCCACCTGCCAGATATTATGCCTGCCTCCCCAAACTACGTTAGCATCAAGATGATTTACTGGTTCAGTAGACCAGGGATATTCAATTTTCCTTTGGAGCCCTGTCTCCATCCGAGCCCTGCTCTTTCGCCTTGAAACCGGTCTTAAATGCACACCCATAAAATCACCCAAACTGCCAAGTTCAATTGTCACATCACAATTCCAACCGCAAGCCCCTCGAAACCGCACTCAGCGCACCTGAACTGCACCCCTTCTCAGACATTTTCTTCATCCTCTTCGAACCACCGCGCGGGGCAAATCATTTCAGGCGCCTCCTTCCAATAGGCTTCGCTACAATAACCTTTTTCCCGTGGCGCTTCATCCATTTCAGAATTGCGCGCGGCGGTCTTGAAGGAAGAATCCTGAGCTTCTTCGCTGCGGAGACAAGCGCCTGAGAATACAATTTTTTCAAATATTCTGCATGATATAAAAACGGCATTTCGGTTATTTCTATAGGCAAACCCTTCACAGCCTTGTACATTGAAGAAAAAAACCCTGCGCCGTGGAACCCACCATAGCAATGGACCAAAACCCTTTTCCCGCAAAGCTCATTTTCGGCAACAATCCTGAAAAAGCCCTGCACTTTGCCAGACCATACTATTGGGAGGCCAGTGACAAAAGAATAATCTCCGACAAAATCATGCACCTTTATCCCCCCTGCCTCAAGCCTCTTTGAAAGGCGTGGCTCCATTCGGGCAATGGAAACAACCGCGCCAAAATTGTTCCGCAGCAAAAAATCTATTCCCTTTTCCTTTGTGGGCAGCGCACTCGTGTAAAGCGTTTTGTCAACGCGCCTGAAATTCTCCAAAGGAACTTTTTTACCCCAATTTTTCACGACAACCACCAAAACCTCAGAACGGCCTGTTTTCCCTTCTCATCCGCAGCTTCACGCCGGCCCCCAGCTTGTCCCATATTTTATTGAACACAAGGTCTATTTCATCGTTGTGGAGCTTAGCGCGGAGGTCGGCTTCAATCAGCACCGAGGGAAAAGCGTATTCACGGTGCATCGAGCTCAGCGCAAGTGCAACTGAAGCCACCTCATCTGCCTTTTCCTTCAGGCCGCCGTGGCATATGAATTCGCAGCGCAGGGGGCGGTCGAGCACAGCCGGCTTTATGTAAAGGCCATAAATCCCCTTTGACCACTTCGAGTTGAAGTCCTGCAGGACAGGGTGCTGGGAAATGCTTTTCGTGTAGGTGAAGGCACAGCTGCGCTCCCCCACTTCCAGAAAATAATCAAGTATTGCTGAATCCGAAAGCCCATCCAGGTCCTGCGCAATGAGCGATAATTTTTTTGCAGCCCCTTCTTCACGGCCGAGGATGTCATCCTGCAGGATTTGCCTGAACCGCGAGCCCCTGCTGTCCTCGACAGTTGCAATCAAAGTGCAACCGTGCTTCTCCGCAACGGCATAAAGGGATTCGAATTCAGTTATGATATCGGAATAATTCCCGGTGAGCGCCGATTCCTTCCGTGGCTTGTCCTGGAACTGCGGGACAATGGAGCCGTCAATGAAAAGGTATTTCGGAGAATGCAATTCAATGACTTTTTTCATGACACCCACTTCCTCGCGCAGACGCATCAGGCTCTTGCTCTGCTCGGCCTCGTCCTGCTCAAGCGAGCCGGAACTCAAATGAGGCTCGGGAAAGTGGAAATAATCAGGGAAATATTTCGTGGAATCCACGACGCCGTTTTTGTAATCAAACACTACGCCGACCGCACGAATTATGACAAGGTCCACTGAAGCGAGGCGCTTCGCGACAAAGCCGGAATCCACCCCTGCGACAAGGCCCTGCGGAACCCAATCCTGCACGGTAAAAGCGAGGCCATTTTCCGGAAAGCTTTCGCACCCGGAGGGAAGGATGCCTTTTTTCAGCGGGCCGAGGCGCTCCGCAACGGATTTCTTCCTCTGCTCGCCGGAATGAATCGCCTTCACAGTCTGCTCAATCACAGAGGAAATGCCCATAAAGGAAAGAATTGGTCGAGGTTTTTAAAAGCAGTACAGGGCACACTGCCGGTCCGCCAAAAGCCCTGTGGCGCGGCGGGAAAAATCTCAATCGGAAATCTTTTTGACGCTGATTACTGCCGCCGGGCACACGCTCTCTGCATGGCGTGCAAGTTCGTCAGAATCGACCTCAAGCTCAAAAATGCCGGGCTTGACTTCCCTGCCGCCGACAAGGTCCGCCTTCCCGTCCTTCGCATTTATTGCAAAATGGACATCGTCAACTGCGGCGCAGGCGCCAGCGGCAACGCAATTGCCCCGGTCATAAGTTATCCTGAATCTTGGCACCAAACCACTGCCAAATATGGCTCCGAACTTTAATTAATATTTTGGGGTGTTAAGCAAATAGAATGAACCCCTGTTTTGCCTGAACGCGGGGGCGTGTTGCTGCCAAACTGGGAAAACAAGCCAAAAGAATAATATACCAAAAAGCAGTTTATCATTCAAATGCTGAAAAGAAAAATCAATTTTATTGACCTAGGCGCCGGAAGCAGATTCGAACGGGCTGCAGCCATTGCCGGAAGAAAGCACCTTACAAAAGGCCGGGTTATCGAAGCCATTGACATTTTGGCGCCTTCAATGCAAGTGCCTCAAGGAATGAGATATTCAAAAATGGATGTGGTGGAACGCCTTAGAGAATTCCGTTCCGAAGGAATTGAAGCCAAGGTAATTAATGCTGACAACTTTTTCACGGAGCATATGCTAGCGCAAAATTACGCAAAGCATTTGGAAGGCAAGGAAAGATGTGACGCATCAATCACAAAACCAATCCAGCCAGAACTCCTTAAAGAAATAAAGCGTACACTTTGCAGGAACGGGCGCCTTTATTCGACAACAGTAAAATGGCATTGCATTCCACTGGCTGAAAAATTAAAGGAAGCAGGATTTGAAGTCAGGTTCACGCCAATCACGGAAGAGGAAGCGAAGAAAGGGCCGCAAACCACGAGGGGATACTACAAACTGTGGAAAAATGGCGAATTCCACCGGTGGTTTGGCCGCGAAGGCTGGTCACTTCAAAGAATAGTAGCAATAAAACGCAGATGATTTTTCGCGATTAGAACACCCGTCGCCCATTTTTTCCAGCCGATTTCGCAGGGGAAAATTATTTAAATGCAGCCACACTTACTACATTGTGATTTTGCATGAAAGCCATTTTCAACGTAAAGACCATCAAGTCTGACTGGAAGCCGCCTTTCAGGAAAGAGGTGACGGAAGAGCAGTACTCGGTTTCGGAAATGGAGACCTTTGACCGCATTGTCGGCAACGGCAACGACGAACCGATATTCCAGCTGGAGAGCATAGGAGGGGCCAGGGCCAAGATTAAATACAGCCGCGTATTCATGCTCAAGGGCCAGCCAGAGGGCCAGGAAAAGGAAAAAAGGATATGGCTAGACAGGGATTCGCCTGTAACCTTCACCTACCTCTGGGGGGAGCAGGGCATAAGCAAGATGGTCACTTATAAGGGTATAGCCACAAAGGAAGAGGAATCGATAGAGGAACAGGCCGAGGAACTTGTGGAAGTTGTCAGCCAACCGGCGAGTCCCGGCAGCGGTTCCGCGCAGGGCGCCCAACAGTAAAGGCAATGCCTCAATTCAAATTAATCGGTTGCCCATGGCCATCGCAATTGGAAACAATTACGCCGGGCCCGAAAGCCTTTCAGCTTTCATGGCCCCCCATAGATAACAAATTGCCATTTTTTTATTAAAAACTTCTTCCGTTTGCTATAAATTCCCCTTGCACCAAATTCTTCTCATGGAATTCAAGCAGGCAATCATTGTGAGGCATGACCTCGGCATGGGCAGGGGAAAAGCGGCTGCACAGTCCTCACACGCTTCACTCGAGGCATACGAAAAGGCCCTCAAAAAGGAACCGGAATGGGTCAAGGCATGGAAGGAAAGCGGCCAGACAAAGGTAGTGCTGAAGGTTAATTCCGAAAAAGAGCTGCTGGAAATATTCGAACGGGCAAGGAAAATCCTTCCAAGCGCGCTGATTCATGACGCGGGCAGGACACAAATCGAGGCAGGTTCCGCGACCTGCGTCGCAATCGGCCCCGGACCTTCTTCGGAGATTGACAAAATAACCAAAGAGCTGAAGCTATTATGAGGGACTCGCGGAAAAACGCTCTGCACCGGGATTGCATTGCTCCGGCCTCACGATGATATTTTTTGGCATATTGGCCACGGCATTGAATTTGGATTGTAATGCAAGGGTGCATTCTTATGGGCTATTGGGAAACCGTGAAAAGGGTTATTGAGGAGGCGGACATCATTTTCGAGGTCCTTGATGCGCGCTTCCCGGAGCGGAGCAGGAACGCAAAGCTCGAATCGCTGGTGAAGGGCAAGGGCAAAAAGCTCGCATTCATAATAAACAAGGCGGACCTCTGCGGAAAGAGAGCGGTGGAGAAAAAGGCCAGGGAACTTTCAAGGGAAGCCCCGTGCATTTTCATCTCGGCAAAAATGAGGCAGGGAACCAACGCGCTCAGGAAAGCTGTTGGAGAGCTCGCTGGCGGCAGGCATGTAAGGATAGCTTTCTGCGGCTACCCCAATGTCGGCAAGTCAAGCATAATCAACAGGCTCGCGAGGAAAAAATCAGCCGGAACCTCGCCGAGGGCCGGGTTCACGAAAGGAATGCAGAAAATAAGGGCCAGCAAGGGAGTAATGCTCGTTGACACTCCGGGCGTGATACCCCTCGAGGAAGGCGACGAATGCATCATGGCAATGCTGGGGACTAAGAACCCGGAACAGCTCAAGGATTTGGAGGGCACTGGTCTCGATGTCGCGGAAGCACTGCTTGAAAACAACAGGGAAGCCATTAATGAACATTATAAGCTGGGCCCTGATTTCAATGGCGATGCGGAAGCCCTGCTCGAGAAAATCGCTTTTTCGCGCAACAGGCTCCTCAAAGGTGCAAGACCCGACCTCAATGCTGCGGCAAAGATACTCATAAACGACCTCCAGAAAAGCGAAATAAGGATTGGCAGGAAACCGGTGGAGGTAGCTGAAAAATGAGCCGACAAGCACCCGCCCCCCCCCAGAAGCCAAAATGCCCCTAGGCAAGAGAAAATGACCGGCAAATTGAGTTGGCAAGGCCATTTACACGGTTAAATGCCGGATAATCCCTCATCCGACCGAAGGTTTAAAATGGGAAAATGCTTAATTAAGAATGAATGCCAGAGAGAAAAAAAAAGGAAATAAAGAAGGTATTTGCAGCGGTTTACATAATTCTCACCCTGCTTCTCGCTTACCTCCTTTTTTTCAACTCCGGCATCGAAATAACATCCAGAATGGACTATGCAACTGGCCAAAAGGCGGTTTTTGTCATGAACACGACCGACAGGCTGATCAACAGCGTGACAGTGAAGTACAGGGACGGCGGCGCTGAAAAGATGCTGGCGACCATTGCAGAGCTCGGGCCAAAGGAAAAGAAGAGGCTGGACACGAGCCAATTGCCAAGGAAAAAAACCGAGTTCATTGCCGAGGCCCCTTTCCACGTTGCTGCAAGCGAAACCATTGACCTCGGCACTGAAACCGGCCAGCCCATAAAGGTTTCAATGCCGCAAACCGCGGAAACCGGAAAGCCATTCGAATTCTCCCTCGAAGTGTGCAATTACGAGCAGGGAAAAGAAAATATAATTGTGCAGGAAATCCACGAGCCGTTATTTTTCCTCAGCCAGAATGACGAGAAAACCCTCACGCTGGGGCAAGGGGAATGCCAAACCATTAAATACGGCATCGTCCCGGGGAAGAAAGGCGAAACCACAATCTATTTTAATGTAAACTTCCCAAATAGTAACGAGCAATTCCAGCGCAGCGTGAGTGTTCGGTAATGGACAAGAGAGACGTCAGCATAATTGAAATCATCGAAAAGATGATTGGCGAAGGCGAGCCAGACGACCGTATAGTCAAGACGCTCAAAGAGCTCGGCGTGCCGGAGGAAAAAGCGGAGAAGCTCATCAGGATTGCACAGGCGGACACTTTCTCATTGTTAAGGCGCGAGGTTAAGAAGATTGTCGAGCAGCAGCTCAACGAGGAGAAGCCCGTGCTCAAGAAATTCATCGAGGACGAGGCGATGAGCGTTGCGAACGAGACAAGGCAGCAGGTTACAAAATCGTTTATAAGCTACCTCAAGGAATTCGAGAAGGACCTCACCGGCCAGAGCAAGACATTCGAGGAGCAGATGAAGGAGAACGCAATCCGGGTCAATGACCTCAGCGAAAAGGTCAGGGTGAAGCTCAACGAACTTGGCGACGCGGTAAAGGCGATACAAACGGGAAAAGTCGGCCCGCTCAGCCAGGAGGACCTGAAGGCAATCCAGCAGGTAAAGTCGCAGATAGGGCAGCTCAATGAAATGGTAAAGCAGGTGCAGAGCGCGAAGGCCGATGCAAAGCAGGTGCAGCCGCTGACGGATGAAGTGAGGCAGCTGCAGGAAGTAAAGAACAGGATGAACCTTCTCGCGGATTCCCTGAGGCAGATACAGACGAGACAACAGGCCCCGCAGCAGGACGTCACAAGGCAACTGCAGGAAATGCAGGCAAAACTCTCAGAGCTTGGCAGTGCGGTGAAGCAGACCCAGGCAATGAAGCAGAGCCAGATGAGCACTGATGATTCACGGCAGATGCAGGCAATCAAGGCGCAGCTCTCACAACTCAGCGAAGTTGTCAGGCAGATGCAGGGCACAAAAACCGATGCGAGGCAGATGCAGGCAATGCCTGATGAGCTAAGGCAACTGCAGGAAGTAAAGGCGAAAATCAACCAGGTCGCTGATGCCCTTAAACAGGTGCAGGCAAGGCCCGCCGGCCAGTCCGAGGAGCAGACAAGGCAGATACAGGAAATGCGCTCACGCATGGCACAGCTCTCCGACGCCCTGAAGCAGATGCAGGCAAGGCAATCGGGTGCGCAGCCCGACATCGTGAGGCAGATACAGGAAATCAAATCACAGCTCTCCGAACTAGGAGGCGCGGTGAAGCAGGTCCAGAGCAAGCCAAAAGTTACAGAGGATTCCGGGCAGATGCAGGACATCAGGACAAGGATGTCGCAATTGTCAGATTCAATAAAACATATGCAGAACAACAACTCGGCGCTCACGGACAACGAGGCAAAGCAGCTGCAGGACCTCAAGGCAAGGCTCGGCCAGTTCGGGGATTACTTGAAGAACCTGGAACAGTACAAGAACCAGGGCAAGACACTGATGGAACTCAAGAGCAGGATATACCAGATGAACGAGGCAATGAAGCTGCTGCAATCAAGGCCGATGACATTGAACAGGCCATTCGCAATGCCTTCGCAGCCAACCACCCAGGACCGGCACAAGCTCATGGCAGACATACTCTGGGGCGTCGGATTGCTCTTCGGCCTCGCGAACCTTTATTTCCTGTACAATATCTTCGGCAAGCCGCTGAGCGTTGATTCGCTCATAGTGATGACAATAATGGCCCTGCTCACAATCACCCTGCTGTTTGTTGCGACAGAACTGCAGCCCGATGGAAAGCAGGAAGAGACAACCCTCGCAAACCTCAAGCCGATACAAAACACCTGGCCAATGAGGAAATAAGGACTGAGCCACATACGCCAATAATATAAAACGCCCAGGACGCCCTGAGCCGGCATTTTTTCATGCTTGACAATTACAGAATCAGCTTCACCGGCTCGCAATTTCCTTCGCGTAATCCTTCAGGGACTTTATCGCGGTTTCGAGCATTATCTTCCTGCGGAGGCTCTTCTCCTTCTCGTAAAGGCGCTCGACCTCGCGAATAATCAGCTCGAATTCCAGCATGGCAACCTAAAGAACTCCCCGCGGGAAATTTAAAAAGGAAGCCTTTCGTCCGAGACCGCCTCGGAAGGGCGGATGCCTTCGGCATTTCGGAGCGACGGAGGCCCCATCTTCGACGGGGCAGGCCTGCCAATAGGCGGTTCGATTCACTGCAGCGGCAGCTGCCTCTGTTCGCCGAGGAGCACGTCAAGGAGCAGGCCATGGCGCTGCGCCTCGGCAATTGAAATGGAATAATTCTTTGCCTTGCGGAACGTTTCAGGCCTGATGAAAAACCACCCCTTGTTGGGATACTTCCACGCGATGTAAACCTCAGCGCCTGCGACATCGCGCCACTTGAATAGCTCCCCCATCTTCTCGCCAATAATAGTCAGGTTGTTGGCGCGCCAGGCCTTTGCCTCAATTATAATGGAACGCCCCTTGCCCATCACAATCAAATCCGGCATCGGCAAAGGGTTTTTCCCTGAACCCGCGGTGCGAGCCACGACAAAGCCCTTGTCCCACACAAGTTTCAGGAGCTCCCGCTCCGCGTTCGCGCCCTTGTTGTAATGAGCCATCCAATTCCCCCAATACACTAATGCTTTTCGGGTTTAAATAGCCAAGCTAAATGCAATAGCTAAAGAGATTCCTGCATATACTGTACAACGATATTTATTATTTTCTGGATTGTGACATTGCAATTCTTGAAGTAAATTTTTTCAATTGCCTCAGCCCCTTTTTTTCTTATCACGTCACTTATCATTGCATGGATAAAAGACTGAGTTGCAGAATCCACATTTTCAAAATCAAGGATTATGCCCTCGCCGATTTCAATCGCGGGAAGTATATGCCTCAGCCTTATTTCACGGGCAACATCCTTGTTTCCGGCGAACTGCCCGACCATCGGAAAAATCCTGACTTCATTCATATGAATTGCGCCTTCCTGAACTTGGCTTTTTTTCTTTCCTGGATTTCCTTCTGATATGCTTCATAAATCAAATCCAAGAGATGGTCAAAATCCTGATTCCTCTCAATCGAGATGTCAATTCCCACTGCGGTGCCCTGCCAATAAGGAAAATCATTTTTGCTGGAGGACTTATCCAATGACGGGTCGGAATTTAACTTAACCTTTTCTTTCCGCAAATCCGTTTTCAAAAGCTTATACATCCCTTTCCCGCTGTAAATCACCAAAAAGTCCCTGTTGACCTTTGCTATTGATTTGATAAAAAACAACCCGGCCCCTGCATTCAACTCGGTTCCGCCGATTTTTTCAGTTGCACCGGTGATTCCCGGGGTCAATGCCAAGTTGATTGCATCAATGTCCAACTGAGCAGAATGGGAAGCAGTAATTGTTTTCCTTATTCCGACACCGGAATCCGCAACGCCTATGCTTATCCGCCTGGTTTTTTCATAAAATTGGGCGCACACTACAGCGCCTGAAGAAGACATTGAATGCTCAAAGACATTGCTTACCAACTCGCTCAAAACATACTTGATTGGCTCGGCCTGTTCTGGAGTCGCATGAAGCAAAGGCACCATTTCCGCAATAAATCTGCTTAACTCATCGGAAGAGGTTATTCTTGTCAAGGGTATGAACCTGCCGGATGGCTCATGCGAGATAATAGACATTCCGGAATCTACGCCAATGCTTTTGAACAGCCCCATCCTTTCCAAATAATGCTTGGACTTCGCCTCAAGGTGTTCAAAAATAATTTTTGATTTGTCCTGAATTGACAGGCCCAAGGATGCAACCATGGAAAGGACAATTGGATGGACGGAAATCCATTTTGCGTTTGAAGTGATATGCAAAGAATCTTTTTGCTCAGGGCTGAAAGAGCGAAGGAACGGGTCAATGTTTCCCAAAAATGCACTATTGGGCAAATGGATTTTCATATAACTTAATTTATCCAAAACCTTAATAAAACCACCAATTTTACCGGGAATCCCGGCAAGTTAATAAAACACCTGAAATCCCGGTAAAAAGCCATTATTTTGGCATTTATTGCCATTTTAACACATTTTCCGCGTTTGAACCAAGGCATTAATATAGGTTGCGGACAGGGACTATATTGGTGCGGAAGGCACCTATAGCATTTACCGCAGGGTTTATGCTTTGCAGGATTTGCGGTTAACACTTTAAAATGATTGAAAGCGTTGAACTCGAATTGGAAGTTATTCCCAATTCGGCGCAGTTTTGTGTGAAAGGGTTCAACCCTTGGACAAACTCGCTAAGAGTTAAAGTCAAGGGAAAAGCGCTGAAGGGGCAGACCAACAAAGAGCTTGCCGCTGAGCTTGGAAAACTTCTCAACGCGAAAGTGGAAATCATTTCCGGCGGAAAAAGCAGGAAAAAAAAGGTGCTCGTGACAGGGGCATCCAGAGAGCAAATCAACAAAGCACTGCAACCCTGATTCTACAAAGGAGTTGATTTGCAATGGCAAAAACATACATTAACACAGTGAAATACGAGATAAAGCTCAAGTTCGAGATTGACGGGATTGTAGACAAGCCCGATATCATAGGCGCGATATTCGGCCAGAGCGAAGGACTCTTGGGCGACGAGATGGACCTCAAGGAGCTCCAGAAGAACGGCAAGGTCGGCAGGATTGAAATAAACCACTCTACCTCCATGGGGAGGACAAAAGGCGATGTCATAGTGCCCTCCTCAATGGACATGGCAGAGACAAGCATTCTCGCGGCAGGCATCGAGAGCGTTGACAAAGTCGGGCCATGCGCTGCAAAATTCGAGATAGCTGACATTTCCGATACGCGCACAAACAAGAGGGACGAGATAAAGGACAGGGCAAAGGAACTCCTCAAGAGGATGATGGAGAAATCAAAGCCTGAGCTGCAGAGCCTCAGCGAGGAGATAAGGGAAAACGCGAGAGCAGCGGACATCACGGATTATGGCCCTGACAAGCTTCCCGCTGGCCCAGACATTGAAGCAAGCGCTGAAATAATTGTTGTTGAAGGCAGGGCGGACGTCCTCAACCTCCTGAGGAACCAGATAAAAAATGTAATCGGCATGAACGGCTCCAACATTTCCGAAACAATTGTCAGGCTGAGCAAGGAAAAGGAAATAACGCTTTTTGTTGACGGCGACAGGGGAGGGCTCCTCAATGCGAGAAAGCTCTGCCAGATGGCGCGCGTCGCATTCATATCGAGGGCACCTGACGGAAAAGAAGTGGAGGAGCTGACGCGCAAGGAAATACTGCAGTCGCTCAAAAAGAAGCTCCTGCCAAAGGAAGCCCTTATCGAGGAAACCCCGTTCCATGCAAGGTTCGAGAGGCCGGAACAGCCGCTTGAAAGGGAAGGCATCGCAATTGAAAGGCCGTCTTTCCAGGGGTTCGGGGCAAGGCAGGAAAGGCCTGAAATGGGGTTTGGCAGGCCACCGAGGCCAATGGGGAGAGGAAGGTTCCCGAGGCCAAGGCCAATGGGACTGCACGGGCAGATGGCTGAACGCGGAATGCGGCCAAGGGGCCCTAGAGGGATGATCGGCCACAGGCCTGAAAGGTTCCCGAGAAGGGATTTCAATTCAATGCCACCGCAGGAAGGGGGGTTCAGCCAGGGCGGGAGAGTGTCATTTTCCAGCCAAGGCGAAGACAGCCCAATGCCACAGCAATCCGCAATGCTCACGCCTGAAGAGGAAACGAATTTCAGGCCGGTGCTCGCGGAACTAAAGGGCAGCATGAAAGCACGCATACTTGACGAGAAACACCAACTGCTGAAAGAGGCAAAGGTAAAGGACATTGTCGCGGAAATAGGAAAGGCCAAGGGGGCACACTCGATAGTCCTTGACGGAGTCGTGACAAAAAGGCTCATCGAGGCAGCGGAAAAGGCCGGAGCGAAATATGTCATCGGCGCCCGCAAGGGAAAAATAGAGGCATCGGAAAAAGTGAAGGCGGCGGCACTTTAAGCTGCCTTCAAATAATTTTTTTAATTTTAGAATCAGTTTTTGAAATCAGGCTATTTTGAATCCCGATTTCACTTCTTTTTCCTGAAAGTATGCCTTGGCGTTGCGGGGTAATCCGC
Source organism: uncultured archaeon (assembly GCA_902386385.1). GTDB lineage: Archaea > Iainarchaeota > Iainarchaeia > Iainarchaeales > Iainarchaeaceae > CABMIU01. The sequence continues at coordinate 9,908 of CABMIU010000022.1, read as the reverse complement.
CACTTCCCTCACGGTTTCCTCTAGCGGCAGTTCGAGGTCGCCGCTCCTGTAAAGGAGGTATCCGAACAAAAGCACTGCAACCCAGAACAGGACATTCGCGATAGGAGTAAGCAATCCGCCGAAGAGCTGCGCCCCTGTGAGCATTGCACTGTTGCCCCTCGCGACAATGCCTGTCGCCCTGTAAAGCGCTTCAGAGCAGAACGAGAACTGTGCGAGCTGCTGGTCAATTGTGGGCAATGCACTAAGGCCTTCAACGCACTTTGTATAGTAATTGATTGTATTCCATGAATCCGCCATTGCAAAGCAAGCGTGCAGGAACATCAGCACCGCAGCAGCGAGAACAAAAGAGCCGATGAGTTTCGGCAGGTGAACTTCCCTGTCCGCAACGCGGATGTAAACAAGCCTCTTCATCGAGCATTATTAGAGGTTAATTAATATATAAAGCTTGCGCCCAAGTGATTTTTCAGGAACGGCCTTCGCTGGATTTCCACCGAAGACAGGTTCTTTTTCTTTTTGATCGAGCTTTTTCTTTTTCTTCCCAAGAAAAAGAAAAAGGTCGGGCCGGTGGTCTAGCGGTTATGACGCATCGTTTACACCGATGAAGTCGCAGGTTCGATTCCTGCCCGGCCCATGCCGCTGAGCGTAGCGAAGTGGCATATCGCGGAATGGTACATTTGGGGAAACCTTTGGCAAAGGTTTCTTCGGTTCCTGCCCGGCCTAATCGCATGCTCCGATTGGTGGAGCGGACGTCGTACCCTCTGCGAGGGGGCATAAGGCATCCAATGCCTGCTTGCCGGGATTATTGTATTTTAAAATACTTTGCTGGGCAAATTCCTTTGTAAAGCGACCGTTGTCTAGTGGTTATGATTCGACCTTGCCAAGGTCGGGGCCCGGGTTCAATTCCCGGCGGTCGCATTTTCGCGTTTTTCTTTTTCTTGGAAAGAAAAAGAATCTTGTGCCCAAGAAGGCACGAGACCTCGTCCCTAAAGGGGCAAGGAAACACGAGGCAAAAAGAAAAAGAACTGATTCGGCAAAAAATGCCCAATGCGACAGGACAATTAAATAACAGCAGGCTTATCCCGTCTCGCAGACGGGATAACCGTCGCACCCAACCGACGAAACGGTTGGTTTGATTCCCGGCGGTCGCATTTTCAGGTTTTTTTCTTGTAAAGAAAAAGAACTGGTTCGTAAGAAAATCAAGCCAATTTCAGGCCTTAAGCCTATTTTCAATTATTCCGGCAACTTCGTTCTTCACCGCAGGAATTTCCTTCGAGGCGTCAATAACAACAAGGTTCTCCTGCGGGAATGTTCCCTTCAGTTCAAGGAAGACAGCGCGGACCTTCTCCATGAAATCCCTGCGCTCGAAGCTCTCCAGGCTCTTGCGGCGCGAAATCCTCTTCAGGGCAACTTCGGCGGGAATGTCAAGGATGAAAACCAAATCCGGCACCGGCATCAATTCGTGCAGGGAACGGATTTTTTCAATAGGGATTCCCTGCAATTGCTGATAAACGAAGGTGCTGTACTTGTAGCGGTCGCACAGAATTATTTTATTTCCGGCGAGGCCGGGAAGAATGACTTTCTCTATGTGCTCCTTCCTGTCCGAGACATACAAATCAAGGAACTGGGCGGCGTTAACTTTCGGGCCAATATCCTGCTTCAGGAGCTCGCGCACCTTCCGGCCATAATAGCCAGCGGTGGGCTCGGCGGTCAGCAGGAATTTTTCCTTCGGAAAGCCTTTTTTCAGGAGCGCCTCGTGCACGAGCTTTATGCAGGTACCCTTGCCGGAGCCGTCAAGGCCCTCGAAGACAATGAAAAAGCCAGGCATGAATAAATGGGAAATCAAAGATAATTTAAGGAGAATTCGCCCTGCGTTGAATTTAAAATAATGCCATACTGGAATTAATTCGAGCACCTGTGGGGTAACGGTAGCCTCAGAGCCTTCCATAACCTTTTTTCCCTTCTGGAAAAAAGCGTTTATGAAAATGGTTGGAGTGAGCTCTTGGACCGGGTTCAAATCCCGGCGGGTGCATATTGCAAGAACAAGGGAACAAACTGAGTAGAAATTGAAATTGCTTGGATGTTCTCCGGGGGCTCCCGCCCCCGGCTTTCCATTGCAACCACCCCCAATCAGCAAATTACTTTCGCCCGGAACATTCGTGACACCCCTCACCTCCTTATTTTCACCCTGAAGGGCTTGCCGTTGACAAAGATGGAAGCCCACTCGCCATCAAGGTTTTTTTCCTTTTCCTTCCTGACAGGGTTTCCTTTCATCATCGGCATCCCGCCAGAGTTGCGTTGATTCACTTTAATATTGGTGGCGACCAGAAAAACCCCGAAAAACGCTTAATTGAAAAAAAAATGCGGAAAGGGAAGGAAAACTTCGGGCAAACCAAGAACCAGCGAAAAAATCGCAAAGCCGCGTAAAATTTTTGCGTAAAAAACGGGAAATTTAACACGAATGCCGAAAAACACGGGTTTTCTTACAATTCAAAGGGGTCAGTGGTATATTTTTACATGTTTCACAGGCAAATGATTTGATGGCAAATGAAAACGGCGCAAGCCTGGCTGAAATCGTGAGGCAGGAAATAAGCTCCACCCCTTACATAAAAGCAGCTCTCAGCGATGGCGTCATAAACTACTCCGCACTTGCAAGACGGCTCATGCCGGTTGTGCAGAAGCGCCTCGGCAAGAAAGTGAACGAAGAATCAATCGTTGTTTCGATAAAGCGCTATGCCGACGAGCTCGGCGGAAAGGAAAAGGCAAAGAACATAATGGAATATTTCGCGGGTTCAGAGGTTAACCTGCAGGACAATATATGCTACGCAAAATTCAGGAAGAATGACAGGACCCTTTCGAAGATTGAGAAAATTTTCGCAGAGGAGGACTGGAACGTTGGCGAGACAAGGATGATGATTGAAAGCCCCGACCAGATAGCCACAATCCTGAAGGAAACGCGCTTCCAGGAGATAAAGGAAGAGCTCAAGGACGACACGCTGTATTTCACGAACCACAGCTCAATACTGACGGCCAGGATGCCCCTGGAATCGTTCAATGATTACGGGATAATAGCTGAAATGTCATCGCTGCTCGCAAAGAACGGGATAAGCATCCACGTGATAAGCTCACCCCCGGATATACATTTCATCGTGTCAGAGGACGATGCGGAAAAGGCGCACCACACGATAAGGGAGCTGATTCTTTCCGCGAAAAAGGCAACCGGCCAGAAGGGCTGAGCAAGGATAAAAAGCCGGGGCGGGTGGGTTCCATGAACAAGAACGGCTTGAGCCAAATAGGCACGGAGCGCATTTACAGGCTCTTCGAACTTGCGGAACAGGAACTTGAAAAGCACCCTGAGCGGAGCGTAAGGTATGTCCAGCTCAGCCGCGAGATTTCCAAGAAAACAAGGGCACGGTTCCCTGATGAACTGAAGCTGAAATTCTGCAAGAAGTGCAATGCATTCATCAAGGATGGGTACAACGGGGCAATAACCGAATCCGGCGGCATTGCAAATGTGAAGTGCCTCGGCTGCGGATTCGAGCGCAAAACCGGAAGAAAATCGAGAGCATGACTATTTGCAAATCTGAGCCAAAAGGACAAATGCCCGAGAGGCCAAACAGGCAACGAAAAAGTCATAGCAATGCCTATCGCAAAACGAAGCAAACAAATAAATTCATCAAAGCCCAACTACTTTTGATGCAAAGAGGAAAGACAAAAAGCCAGGGGGCATTGGAATACCTGCTCCTTGTAGGGGGCGCAGTGCTTGTTTCGGGGATGGTGCTCGTGCTGATGCTCGGCAATTCAAGTGCCGGTGCGGGGCAGGCGAAGAGCACAATGTCAAAACTTGAAGAGCAGAAGCAGCAAATGCTGTATGGTTTCTATATTTCCGGCGGGATAAGCGCTGTCGGCCTTGCAGGCTATGGCAAGATGGAAGAAGGGAGCGGGGCCTCGACAAACCTTGTCGCCGTTGGGCAACTGCCAATAAGCCTCCCTTTTGTTGCAGGCAGTACAGCTACCTCTTGGGCTATTGATGGCGGGAAATATGGAAACGGGATACAGATGAGCCCTTCACTTACCACTGCCTGTACTGCCACAAATGGCGGGCTTTACACAAACACCCTGCCGGATTCCATAAAGAACCTTCCAAGCAGCCAGTACACAATCGCTTTCTGGGCGAAACGCACCTCCAGCGGCAATGGGATTCTGATAAACCCTGCAACGAATTTTGTTGTCACGGGCTGCGGAAATTGCGGCAACGTGATTGGCACAAGCAGCATATCCATAAGGCATAGCGAGGACACATCGGACGCTTCAGCAGACATTTCATTTACCAAGCCAAGCCTAAATGCATGGCACCATTATGCCTATTACTTTGACAAGCCGAACCTCAAAGCAGGAATTTATATAGACGGAGTAAAAGCCCAGGAGAAAACCTTGCCGAGCGGCAATTATGGCACAATAAGCTGGCTCGCGGTCGGAATTTTCAGCCCAACTTGTGCAGATGGCGACCCCGGGACTACTTTTGACGAGTTGCTGATTTTCAACCGCGTCCTAACCCAGCAGGAAATCACGAGCCTGGTGAACAGATGAAGGATTCGGCCAAGCAGAAGGCGGCCCATCCCGATTAAAAACCAACCTTTAAAAATCTTGCCCGATGATGATTAATCAGCTTCTGATTCTCAGGAATTGGGAGTTCGTCAGCTAATGCGAGCGAAGCTGGCCAGTTTCCCGAAGGGGATACGCGGCCGCCGGTCGCAAACGGCGGCTTGAACAATTCAGCTTTCCTCGCAAGAGGGCAAAAAAGCTGAAGCCTTGAATCATTGAAAAAGACATTTGAAAGAGACGTGATTTTGATGGGAGTTTACGACGTTCCTGCGGCGATGCTAATCGGCGAGCTTGCAAAGGAACTCAAGGAGAAGATAAAGCAGCCCGCTTTCGCGCTTTATGTGAAAACAGGCATCAACAGGGAAAGGGCGCCTAACAGCCCGGACTGGTACTTTACGAGGGCCGCAAGCATACTGTACAGGGTTTACAAGGAAGGAGAACTAGGAACAGGCTCTTTGCGCTCACACTACGGCGGCAGGAAGAACCGGGGAGTAAGGCCGGAGCACAAGTACAAGGCATCCGGAAAAATCATCAGGAGCGCCCTGCAGGCCCTGGAAAAGGAAGGCCTCGTGAAGAAAGGCAAGAAGGGCCGCGTAATAACGCAGAAAGGAGAAAAGCTTTTGTTTGAAAAATCGAAGATTGCCGGAATGGAATTCGGGCAGGTGCGCGAGAAGGAAAAGGCAGAGCTCGCGGAAAGGCTTGCAAAGGCGGAACTCGCAAGGCAAAAAGCCAAGGAAGCGAGGGCAGCCCAAGAAGCCGCCAAGAAACAGGCAATGGCAGAGCAGGCAAAAAAGGCAGCGGAAATTGCAGCGGCAAAAACTGGGGCAACTGCACCTGCGGCGACAGCGGGCCAGGGCAATGCCACTGCGGAAATGCCGGCAAAAAATACGGCAGAAAAGGCACATGAAAAAGGCCACGAAGCAAAAGCCCAGAAGAAAACTGAAGCTGAAAACAAGCCAATGCAGGACGACAAGGACAAAAAACAGTTCGCACCTGTTGGCTGATTTCGGGGAAAAAGGGAGAAACTTGGAAGAGGATGAGCCAAGGCAGAAAAAGCTGGAGGAGATGCAGCAAGCATACCTCAGGCAGAAAGATGCCGAGCAAAAGCAGCTTGAAGCCGAAATGAAGGCCCAGGCAATCCTGAGGAGAATGCTTGACGACAAGGCGCTTGAAAGGATGAACAACGTGAAGCTCGTGAACAGGGAACTTTACTCCAACGCATTCAATGCGCTCGTCTCAATGGCCCAGAAAGGGTATTTGGAAGGAAAAGCGGATGATTCACAGTTGAAACAAATCCTTTACAGGCTCAGGCCTGAAAAGGAGATAACGATAAAGAGGAAATGATGCAAAGCAATCCGGAAAATGGCTTGGATTTGAGGGCACTGGCAATAAGGATTTGAATTTGTTTTTTGATGCAAAGAATTGAACGGTGGTTTTGTGGGAAGAAAGGACGCTGAACTCAAGGATTTCCTCATAGCACAGAGGAAGAAGATAGGGAGCGGGGCGAGCAATGCGCCAGTATGGGTGATGCAAAAGGCTGGAAAGCGCATTTACAACAAGCGCGCAAAGAAGCACTGGCGCGAAACTAACTTCGGGGCGAAATTCGACAAGCTCGAAAAGGAGCGCAACAAGGGCAAGAGGAAAAGCGGCGACAAGGCAAAGAGGGGAAAGACTGTAAAGCACGCAAAATCCCTCGTCGTGAAAAGGCCAAGGTAAAGGAAGCAAAGATTAGGCAAGGGTGAAGGAATGAAAGGCGACAAAGTCGGATACTCAATAGACCTCAGGAACGCATTCAAGTTCACTGCGCTGAAGAGACCGAGGAAAGCGCTCTCGGAGATAAAGGCATTCGTGAACAAGCATGCGCGGCCAAAGGAAATACGCATAAGCAACGAGGTTAACGGGTTCATATTCAAGCACTCGAAGAACATCCCCCGCAGGATTGAGGCAGTGCTTTACCGGGAAGGCAGCACGGTTTCGGTTTTCCTGCAAGGCGGAAAGGAGATGGATGCTTACATCAAGATGAGGGCTGAAGAAAAGAAGCGCAAAGAGCCAAAAAAGGAAAAGAAAGAAGCTTCAAAGGAAGAAAAAGCGGAAAATGGGAAGCAGGAATCGGGCAAGGTCCCTGAAGGAGAAGCCGCAGAGGATGCCGAGAAAAAGAGGCTGTTAGAGGAAAAAAGGATCAAGGAAGAGGCAGGCAAGGCCCTGGAACACAAGAGGGGATGACCGGGCAGTCGGAGGGAACACACTTCCATTGCAATGCCATCCAAAGTTTGGGCCAAGACAGGATTTACGCATTGGCTTCCAATTTTTATAATTCCGGTGATTTGGTTGAATTTTTCAAAGGGCACAGTGAGGGGCAGCCCTTATGTCGGGGTTTTCTGCTCCGCGACAGACGATTACGCCCTTGTCCCGTTTTCAGTACAGCCAAAGGAACTGAGGCTTGTCGAGGAGAAGCTCGAGGCCAGTGCAATAAGGGCATCCATCGGGAACAGCGGCCTGCTCGGAGTGCTGGCAAAAGGCATCGGGAATAAATTCGCGGTTTCCAGCCTGGCTGACCGCAACGAGGTAAAGGCCCTGGAAAAGGAAGGCCTTGAAGTGCTTGCAGTGCAGGAAAACTATACTGCGACGGGAAACCTCATGGCCCTGAACAAAAGCGGGGCAATTGCAAGCCCACTATTCAGCGAAAAGGCGGTAACCGCATTGGGGAAATTCTTCGGCACAAAAATCGAGCAGATGGCGATTGGCGGCAACGAACTTTCGGGCGCATGCGTAACAGTAACAAATAAAGGGCTTATTGCGAACCCTAATATCAGCGAAAGCGAATTTGAAAGGCTAGAAACGCTCTTCAGGGTCAGGGGAATGGCAACAACCGCAAACTTCGGGGACCTGATGGTCGGGAACAGCATTGTTGCAAACTCCAAAGGCGCGATTGTCGGCGAAAAGACCTCAGGAAGCGAACTTTCAAGGATTGACGAGGGACTGAGGGGGGATTGAATTGGAACAGAAGGCATTTACGGTGAGCGGCACATTCATGGAAGGCAGGACTGCACAGAAATTCGAAAAGGAGATATTTGCACACAACGAGGCATTTGCACGCGAAAAGACATTTTCAATCTTCGGCTCCAACCACGGGTCAAAAAGGAATGCGATAAAGATACTCAAAATTGAAGAGAAAAAGGAAGGGAAAGAGGGCAAAGCTGGAAAGGAACGGGGAAAGAAGTGATTCTATGGCATCTGAAAACAGGCAGGGGAACAGCAGGGAAATGCAGACAAAAGAGGGGGGCACACAGGCAAACAACGAAGAGAAAAAGATGACGCTTACTGGGCCCCAGCTCATGCAGCTCGGCCAGCAGGAAAGAAGCAGGCTCGAGCAGCTGAACACGAGGATTTCATCGCTCCAGGGGGCGAGGAACGAACTCTTTGGCGCGAAAGATGCACTAAAGGAACTTTCCAATGCGGACAAGGGGACGAAGATAATGGTAAACCTTGGCGCCGGGATTTACGCCGAGGCAAGCATTGAGGACTGCTCGAAAGCGACAACGGCAATAGCAGGGAATGTTTTCAGGGAAAAGAAAGCAGATGAAATAATAAAGGAAATTGAATCAAGGACACAATCAATTGAAAAACAACTCGGTGTTTTGGGGCAGGAACAGCAAAGCGTTATCGCAAGGGTCAACCAACTCGAATCCATAATACAGGCAGGCGCGGCATACATGCAGCAGGCAAGGCAGAAGCCACAGTAAAGCGTTAAAGATTATGTTCGATTTCCTGAAGAAAAAAATAGCCGATTTTACAGGCAAAATACAGCAGGCCATGGCGAAAAAGCCGGAGCCTGAAAAGCCGAACGGGAAAGAACCAATCCTGTCTGAGGCAAGGCCTACCGAGCAAAGCGAGAGTAGGGCAGGTCTGGCAGCGGACCTCCCAACCGTTTCTGAAGAAAAGATCGCCCCTGAAAAAAAATTGCACGCCCCAGAACCACAAATGCCTCAGGAATCACCTGCCCCGCAGGCGGGAGAGGAAGAGGCTGAAGAAAAAAAAGAGCGCGATGCCGAACAGCCGGAAATGCCTAAGGAAAAAATTGAAAAGCATGCGGAAGGGACTGAAAAACTGATTGAAAAGAAAACTGCACCGGCTGAAAAAGCAGAAATGCAAAAACAAGGAAAGCCTCAAGCAAAAAAGCCGCTGCAGAAAATTGAAAGGCGCGAAGAAAAGGAAATTTTTGCTGAAAAGCCCCCTGAAAAAAAACCAGCAGAAGAAAAGGCACCTGAACAGGTATTTTCAGAGCCTGAATTCGAAATAGCCGGCGAAAGAAAGGCGGCCATTGAGAAAGTGAAAGAGATACGCGATGAGGAGAAGCGCGAGCTGAAGGCAAAAGTGGGGCTCACGCAGAAGGTTTTCGGTTTCCTCGGCGGGAAAATCAGAATAGGGGAAAAAGATACTCAGGAATTCTTTGAGGAGTTCGAGCTGAGCCTGCTCGAGGCGGATGTCCAGCAGGATGCCGCGGAAGCGATTGCGAATGAGCTGAAATCAAGGATAGTCGGCAGGGAAATTTCCTCGCGAGAGGACGTCACGGAATTCCTGAAGAGGGAAGTGAAGGCGTCGCTCGAAAAGGTGATGAAAACCGAGGCAATTGATATCCTTGGCCTCACTGCAAAGCACAAGCCGCTGAAAATAATGTTCCTCGGCCCAAACGGGGCGGGCAAGACAACATCCATTGCAAAGATAGCGGATTACTTCATGAAGGCAGGCAAGAGAGTTATACTTGCAGCAGGGGACACCTTCAGGGCCGCGAGCATAGAGCAGCTTGAAATCCATGCAAATGCATTGGGGGTAAAGGTAGTGAAGCACAAGTACGGGGCCGACCCCGCGGCGGTTGCGTTTGACGCGGTGAAGGCCGCGGAGGCAAAGGGCATTGATGTAGTGCTCATTGACACCGCAGGAAGGCAGGAAACCAACCGCAACCTAATCGAGGAGCTGAAGAAAATCGTCCGCGTGGCAAAGCCAGACCTGAAGCTATATGTCGGGGAGGCATACACCGGCCAGGCCCTTCTGGAGCAGGCGACAGAATTCGACAAGGCGATTGGCATTGACGGGTTTGTGCTCACAAAGATTGACACAGACACAAAAGGCGGGACAGCGATTTCACTGCTTTACTCCCTGAAGAAGCCGATTGTGTTCGTAGGCACGGGGCAGCGCTACTCCGACCTGCTTGAGTTCAGGCCGGAATTCATAATCGACAGGATAATCTGACGCCCCCCTCTACAAAAAATTAAAACGGCAGCCCAAGTTTAATTGTTCCTAAACGG
>CABMIU010000021.1 GCA_902386385.1 uncultured archaeon | reverse complement strand
TGCGAACAGGCAGCGAAAATCCGGCCTACAATCCAGGCGACGAAATGTCAGACGAAGAGGTCGCAATAGAGTTGATTTCGGTGTTTTTCCGGGAAGTGCACAGGCTCGGCCTGAAGCGCAGGCTAGAACTCGATGACGTGCTAAATTCATACTTTGACACGGTTGCAAAAATAAAGGCCAGGAAAATGCAGGCAACAATTGCTGAACAGCCAGCCGCGGCGGCAACTCCTTCGCAGACCATATAAGCAGCATCAGAGGATTGCCTAAAGCCTGACATCAAAGTCAGCTGCAAGGTGGCTGAAAAAAGCCACAAAGGCATACAGGAAAAAAACGGGGTTCAGTACCGCCAGCGGGGCGGAGGCGAGCAGTGCAAACCGCAAGGTATGGGCTATGCCCCTGTGCCTCAGGAATTTTGACGCAACCACAATCGCGGCAGACACTGCAAAAATCCAGAGAAAAGCCTGCTGGCCGAGAACGGCATAGCACAATATTGAGCCGGCTGCAAGCAAAAGGAGAATCGCCGCAATCGCCCTGTGGCTGACGCTGCTTTCAATGTCAATGTCCGGCAGCAGCGAGTAAAAAGCAACTACCAGCAATGCGGGGGGAAGCAACTCAATGCCGGGCAGGGTGCCAAGGAACTGCAAAACCAAGGTGAGCAAAGCCGCTGACAGGAACCCGATTGCGAGGTGCATTTTCCAGTCCATGCCCTAAACTTGGGCACAGAAACATTTAATTCCATTCCCTGCATATTTCTTGCATGCACCAAAGGAAAATCGAGGTCGCGGCATCAGTCCTCAACGCGGATTTTTCAAAATGGCAAGAGTGGCTGCCTCAACTCGAAAAGGCGAAAGTCGAGCGCATCCAATTCGACATCATGGATGGCAAATACGTCCCAAACACAGGCATCAACAAAAAAACCATTGCCGAGCTGAGGCCGCATACAAAACTCTTTTTCGAGTCACACCTCATGGTCGAGAAGCCAGAGGGCTATGTGAAGGAATTTGCGGAAAATGGCACGGGCCTCCTGCTTTTCCATGTTGAAACAACAAAAAAGCCCATTGAATTAATCGGCTCAATCCAGGCCAGCGGCATGAAAGCCGGAATTGCAGTGAACAACAGGACCCCTGCGGAAAAAATATTCCCTTATCTGGAAAAAGTTGACCTCGCATTGGTAATGAGCGTCGAGGCTGGGTCCGGGGGCCAGAAATTCAACCCCGCTGCGCTCGAAAAAATCAAGGCATTGAGGCAGGAAATCGAAATGGGCGGATTTGGATGCAAAATCGAAGTGGATGGCGGCATCAATGCGGAAACAGCAGGACAGTGCGTTGCCGCAGGCGCTGATGTCCTTGTCGCGGGAACTTTCCTGTTCATTCACCCGAAAGTCATTTTCGAAGCCGTTAAGGGACTGCGCAAAGCCTGAAAGGCAGCAAATCAACCTTTTTAACCTTAACACGGGGATTTTCTATTCGAACCAAGGCTTGACAAGAGGCCAACATGTACTTGCCCTCTTTCTTTTTGGTCAAGCTTTTTCTTTCCATAAGGGGAGAAAAAAACTGGCCTTTTATTTTTTGGCCACATTGCAGACCTGAATGTCTGCGATGCCTCGCACCCTTTAGGGTGCAAGGAGCTTTTTTCTTTTCCGCAGGAAAAGAAAAAAGGTTGCGGAGGTGGCGGAGCGGTCCAACGCGCCTGGCTTGAGCGTCCGAGCGTGCTCCCCGGAAGGGAGCGCACGGCCGCCCTGTCTATGACAGGGCATAAGTCCAAAATCGGGCAGAGCGACCAGGTCCTCGAAAGGGGGCGCGAGTTCGAATCTCGTCCTCCGCGTCCGAATTGCGCTTCGGAAGAACGCATACGTCGGGGCATCTATGATGCCCCATAAGTTTTCAGTTAATGCGAGTATGCATTCAGTTCGAATACGCACTGCAAAAAAATCTGGAAAGCTATCTGGGAGTTTTCCTTAACTTTGGCGGAATTTTTTACATAGCAGTTTTTGGAAAAATTCGTTCAAATGCGTCCGTCCTTTTTTTCTTTAAGGGTATCACAGCAGTTTCAAAATAATTTTGTTTTTCTATCGGTGGCCTAAAACCCATATTCTCAAAGGTGGTGTTATACAAGTCATATTTCCCTTTTCCACTTTTGAATTCTCCCTTTTCATGAAATGGTTGGGCATCCCGGGTAATTCCACGGATTGTTTTGGCACCCATGGCACCGGCAAAATGTTGCAAGGCTTGCACCATAAAAACCGGCCAAGGCTGCTTTACTTGTCTGCGAAACAAGTCGAGTTTTTTCTTTTTACTCTGTACTCCTTGTATCACGCCTATTGACAGGACAATTTGCCCATTTTCAACATGAAAATTAATTCCTACCCGGGCAATATTTGGATGTCCCGGCAATGAAACATCATGAAGCTTTAACATCCATAAGCCTTCTTGGTTATTGTATGGGCTATGGGGCTCAATTGTAAGCATATATGGGCCAGTTACTGACCCGGTATAAAAACGCCGTTCAAGTTCTCTACCGAGTTCATAATTCTGAATTGTGAATTCAACCCTTTCTTCTGGAGAAACCTCTGAAGGCGTCAAATATTTTGCAAATTTAACCGCATTTTTTAACTGTCCCTTTAGGCGCAAATCTGCGTAAATTTCACCAAATCGAGAAATTAGAGAAAACCGTTTTGAGTCCTCGTGGTTAACCGGTCTTTGAAAATTGTTTTCACCAAGAAAAAGTTCCCATAGCTGAAATAAGTATACAACATCACTTCTTCGCTTTACATTACTAGTTATGAAACGCCCCAAACTGCCATTTTTCCAATTCATTTAGTAAAATAGAGGTAAACTGCGAATTTAACTCTAACGATTAATGAGACAACTGATTCAGCTGTTCATTCTTTGCCAATGAGCCATTCCCACACAGGAAGTAAATCCGTGCCACCTTCGGTTTTCCTTTGGTCATAGGTCAGCATTGTTGTCTTTTTTATTTTAAGCTCCTGCGCCGCCTCTTTAAGCGCACCCAATTCCCTTTCAAGATTTTCTTTGTTCAGGTCATAGCATACCTGTATCGCTTCTACCGGCTTGCCTTTGTCAACCAGAATGAAATCAACTTCTTTTCCAGCAAGAGATTTCCAGTAAAAAACCTGTTTCTTCCTCCTTTTCAACTCAATGAACACAAGGTTTTCAAGCAAACGACCTTTATTTTCGCTGGGCGTGAAAGCCATCTTGTTTATCATGCCGGTGTCAATGCAATAAATCTTTTTGAGGTATGTCTGCTCCTTTGCAGAATAGCTGAATTTTGGAACCTCAAACATCATGAACGTGTTTGTGAGGTAAGAGACATATTTCTTGGCGGTGTTGGTGCTCCCAAGGCCGAAAGAATTCTTTATTGACGTGTATGAGACTTCTTTTGCAAAACTTGAGAGCAAAAACAGCGCAATTTTTTTAATCGTGTTTGCGTCCTCAACCTGATATCGACCCAGAATGTCCTTGTTTATGACATCATCGTAAATGGATTGGAGGATTTCAGTATTTTTGGAAGTGACAACCTCCGGAAATCCGCCGTTTTGCACATACTCATCAAAAAGCTTGAGCAAAGCTACCTTGCCCTTTGTAGTCAGGGGATTTTCATTGAAGTTATTATAGCCGAGAAATTCCCGAAACGAAAACGGGTACATTTCAATGTCCAGATGTCTTCCTGTCAGGTACGTTGAAATCTCCCTGCTCAAAAGAAAAGCATTCGAACCGGTAATAAAGAAACGGTTGCCTGTTTCATACATTCTGGCAACGAACCGGTCCCACCCCTTCTTGCCCTGAATCTCGTCAAAAAGGAAAACTTTTTTCTCGCCAAAGTGCCGGAGCAGAAGTTCATGAAGAATCTGAAAATCGGCAACGTCAAAATCAATAAGCCGCTCATCCCCGAAATTCAGGTAATAAAAGGAACCCTTGAAGTGCTTATTCATCAGTTGAAGAAGGAAAGTTGACTTCCCTGCACGCCGATGGCCGGTAACGACAATGTTAGCCTTGGCCTTAAGCAGTTCCTCGGCACGGGGTAATTCCTCCCGCGGGTAACCCAAATCAAGTTTTTTGATTACGCTGGTCTGGTCCAGCACAACCGATTCCAAAGCCCTAACATCCATGCAATAAACAACCACCAAACAATTTATAAATGTTCATTCAGAATGAACAAAATATGGCGTTTTGTTCAGTACAATCTTGACACAAAATCCAAGAATGTCTATAAATGAGCAATGGCATAAGATACAATTGGAGAAAAGATTTGAACTGGCCGTAGTATCTTCCGTCCTCCGCGTTCAATGCGATTGAGCGAAAGAGGAACCGCACATGATACGGGCGTGCATTGGCAGGCTTTATCTGACCTTTCCCTAGTCTAAATGAAAAGTGAGACACGATGATAAAACTCAAAATCAAGGGGCACGACATAAAAATCGAGCCGATGAAGGATTCGTTCAACCGGAGGTCCGTGCAGTTGCAGAATAAAATTACCGCCACACTGCATAAGATAGGCGTGAAAAAAGACCAGGTTGGAATCGAGCTTGAAAGCGTAGCGGGGCGCAAGGCGAAAGCCTCTGCCACATGGCATTTCGGCGGTCACAATATGCAGTATGCAAATAATTCACAGCCAAAATTCGTCGATAACCTGCAGGTTGTTTCAAAAGTGATTGAAATCGAGGTTGACAAGGTGCTTTCCGGAGAAAAAACAACCCAGGAATTTACCGAGGAATTCAGGGAAGAGGAGGATATTGATGCGCAGCGCCTGGATGCGCGTACGCTTTTGGGCATTGCGCATGATTCGCAGGATGTTGAGGCAATCAACAGGCGCTACAGGGAAATGGCCAAGGAGCTGCACCCCGACACCCCTACTGGAAACACCGAGAAATTCAAGGAGCTGAACAAGGCCCATAAAATCCTAAAAAGGGAATTGAGCTAAAAGCACTGCAGCCCACAATCGCCATGGCCCCAACTTCCCTCCATCACTAAATAATTAAATCCGGTTCAAGTTCTTGGCACTAAAAAAAAATACGCGGCTTAAAATACTTTCCGAGACGCTGCAAAATCACCTGCCTTATTTCAAAATGGCAGTTATGACAGTTACCTGTCCCTTATGGCGATACTGGTTGACTGATGAAGTTTTACTGATGACCTTTCGGTTAGTTTCAATATTCTACTTCTGCCCGCGCTGAATACCATTATTTTAATAGTAAAGTAATAATAATTAGCGGAAGGCAGATTTATGCGATTGGGGCAAGCCCGTAAAATGACACATGGTGCATTGGAAGCGCACCCAGCAAAAAACGTGCTTTTTCCGCTGATTTTATATTTTATGATACTCCAACCGGGATTTGCCGCAGCCGCAGTGCCGACACTCTCAGGAACATTTGCCTCAGGCATAAACGACACGAATGCAACGCTCAACGTATTCATTGATGACGACAACGGCCAGGCGATAACATACCGCGGCTTCCAGCATGGAACAACAACATCGTACGGAAGCTTCGCAGCCCAATCAGGCACATACAGCACCGGCGGCTTTGACCTGAACATCGCGGGCCTGGCCTGCGGCACAGCCTACCATTTCAGGGCATTCGCGACAAACAGCGACGGGAACGGCTACGGCAGCGACACAACCTTCGACACCAGCGCATGCACCGTTGTGACTCCAACAGTGACCGCATCGGCCGCAACCTCGATATCAGACACCAACGCGACATTCAACGGAAACATAACTGACACAGGAAATGGAATTGCATCAACACGCGGCTTCCAGCATGGGTTGACAGCATCATACGGGACAACCGCCTCGACAACAGGCTCATACGCAACAGGGGCCTTCACAGGCAATCCGGCATCAGGCCTGGGCTGCAACACGACATACCACTACCGCGCCTTTGCCACAAACACAGCCGGCACAGGATACAGTGCGGACGTGAACTTCACGACAACGGCATGCACAGACACACTGGGCGGAAAAGCAATCAATCTCGACGGGAAC
>CABMIU010000020.1 GCA_902386385.1 uncultured archaeon | reverse complement strand
TGTGCACGGTTCTCGCGAATTCCTCCTCAAAGCCGTGAGTGGTCAGGACAAGCTTCGGACTGCTGCAGCGCACATATTCAAGGAGCCCATTGAAATCCGCGTGGTCGGAAAGGGGGAATGTCTTGTAGCGGGAAAAGTTCTTCCAGCCGGTCGCAATTGCAGCATCGACTTTCTTGCCGAGCTGGTGCTGCAGTGCCGAGAGAAGGTGGTCGTCAATGAGCTGCGGTGGCAGTATCAGCACATTGGAACCATCGAAGTTATGGTCAAGGCAAATATAATCACCTAATTTTACACCCTGCGACTCATAGGCCCTGTTCTGCCTGAAAACATTAGGGTGCACAACCGGGCTTTCTCCGAGGAATTCAGTGACAATCTTCGTGAGTTCCTGGGCTTTGCCGGTGCTGTACCCCCCAAGGACGACAAAATGCCCCGCGCCTATCGAATGCGAAACCCACTTTATTATGTCCTCATAAACATCCTCACGCCGCGGAAAGGAAAATTCCGGGCTACCGAAAGTGGTTTCAATCACGAGGGTTTCAGAAGGGAGGATTTCAGCCCCTTCAAAAAGGATGCTCTTCTGCAGCTTGAAATCCGAGGTCAAAACCGCCTGCGAGCCGTTGCATACCTCGAGCTGGCAAGAGCCGAGGATGTGGCCCGAAGGCCTGAAAGTGCACTCGAAATCCCCGACATTGAATTTTTTCCCGAAAGGGATTTCCTTCACCGCAACACCCTTTCCGCCCGCATGGGCGAGGGCAGAGGTCTGCGGCGTCATGTAATAAGTGTTTGAGGAGGATAGCTTCGCGTGGTCGGAATGCGCATGAGTAACCAGTGCCTCCTTCCCGCGCAGGCCGGAGGCGTCAACGTGCAAATGAGCCCTGCCTGAAGAGGCCCTGAACACAATGCCCTTTTCGTGCACTACTTCCATGCAAATAGAACAACGGGCAAATATTTAACCATTGGGCCGAGGCATTGCAAGGCCGTTTTTGGCAGCATTGCCCGGCGACAAGTAATAAATACACTAAAGCAGTAATCATAGCGATTGGCAATGCCTGAGCTAAGGGAACTAATCGGAAAGATAGAGCAGGAAAGCGCCAAAATAAGGGAAAAAGCCAGCGCTAACCACTGGGGCAAGCTTTCCCGCAGGGGATTCGTCTACAACATCGAGAACATGCTCCCCGGCATCGAGGACATTTATTCATTATTCCAGATGGTGCGCAACGAAACAGCAAAGCTCAATGAAGCGGAAGCCCCAGATGTTTCAGAATTCCTCGGGGAACTGAGCAAGCTCATAACACAGCTAAAGAGGAACCGCGAAATGGAGGAAGCGAGGCTTCAGAAAATAAAGAGCCAGGGCATCGAATCAATAGCCGAAACAGTCACTGTCCCGGAGCTGTACTCGGAGATGGAGCGCAAGACACTCGCATCGCTCCTGAAAAGCAGCTACCTCGCGGAAAGGCTCAGGATTTTCGAGCGCAAGAAAGAGCCATTGCTCCAGACAAAGGCCGGCCAGAGAAACATTCTTGACCTGCTCGCGAAGCGCGAGGAGGAAGTGCAGGCCCTGCGCAAAAAATATGAGGAAACAAGGAAAGACACATTCCTTGGCCTTGTCGAAAAAGAATCCTCCGCCGAAACAGAGAAGGAACTCAATGAAATATCCCGCAGCATAGAGTCGAGGACAGCACTAATGAGGAAGGCATACGATTCCCTCAAGGCGGAATCAGAGCAATACCAGAAGCAGCAGCTGGAGCTTGGGCAAAGGGTACTTTCAGTTGAAGAGCTGCAGGCACAGATGACCGGAAAGACCTTCGAACTCATTACAATGCTGAAGAAGGAAAGGGATTACGCCAAGAAGATGCTGATTGAAATCGAGCAGGAAACTATACAGCTCAGGAACACCTACTCAAAAGAGCTCCTAGGGTTACAGGAGGAGAAACTGAGCATTAAGAACACGCTGTCAGAAAGGTACGACAAGGAAACCGCGGAGCTGAGGAAGGAAAACCGCGACAAGGCCGAGACAATAAGGCACCTGCAGGAAATAGCATCAGAGAGGGAAAACAGGGTAAAGGGCCTTGTGGAGCAGAACGAGAGGCTTGCGCTGATTGCAAAAACCGTAGAGCGTCACAACGCGGTGAGGGAAAAAATGCTCAGCCATGAAAACGCGGAAGGGAGCAGCGAAAAAGAAGAAGCCCAAAAGAAGCCGAAAGCAAGGAAAAGGAAAAAGTGAAAGCGAATTCCAGGGACGTGATTTTATTGAAACCCAAAATACCCCCAGATAAAAAAATTTTATGAAGCATTGGAAGAGGAAGCAGGGCGACGCGGAATCACCATGGAAGAATTCAAAAAGCGGATTGCGAAAATGCAGAAATAACATGTGTCCTTTTGCCACCAAAAGCATTAAACCATCCGAAACCGCAAGCGTTTAATATATCTTGCATTCTATTTTCTGCGATGTACGACAAATATGACTTGCCATACGACGAGAACAGCCAACCGACGGGCACTGGGCCGCTCGACAGCATGGGCGAACAGGCAGGCTCTGCGGCAGATTTACTCAAGGAAAACTGGAAGAAAATATTGGCAGTGCTCATCGTGCTCGGCGTAGCTTATTTTGCCTATGATTTCTTCATAGGCAGCTACCACGAAGTGCCTGTATCGCTCGCTGATACAGAGGGAAAGGCGGTAAAGGCGAGCGTGAGGATATCCGATTCATCCGGCAAGGCAATAATGACAGTGAAAGCGGGGGAAAAGGCAAAGCTCAAGGCAGGGGACTACCTTGCATCCGTGAACGCCGCGGATTACAAGGCAGTGATTGATTACCCTTTCACGGTGGATGAAAAATCATCGCTGAAAATAGAGCTGGAGGACAGCCGCGACATAAGGCTTTCCGGCGAAATACCCGGAATACTGGTGCCCGGCGAGACAAAGGAAATTGCACTCACGGCAACAAACAACGAGGCTTCGGGCGAAACGATTGAATTCCTGCTTGAAGGCGACGCTGCAAAGGACATGAAGCTTGATTACCAGCAGCCAATCAGCCTCACGCCGGGGGAAAACACCATAAATATCACAATCGAAGTGTCCAGCACGGCAAAGCCAAAGGAGGATAAGAGCGCGACGATTAGAATAAAGGGCCTAAGGAAGGATGCATCTGTTTCCGGCAATTACGCCGTGCCAAACTATGACCAATCCAAGCTGTCGATAAGGATTGACGGAAGCACCGCAAGCGCCAATTTCGACAAGCTGCAGCCCGGCCAGAACAAGGCGAAGAAAATGACCTTCGAAAATATGAACACTTTTGGAATTACAGGCCTGAAAACCGAATTCGAAGTGACAAAGGAGGGCCTTGCGAGCGATTACAACATCGCGGAATGGTTCAGCCTCAATCCGAACGGGATGGTGGACCTTGCCGCGAACGAGAGGAACAGGGAAGCGACAATAAGGCTCGAGGTGCCGCAGGACATAGAATTCACGGCAGATTCACAGGAAGCGCTGGTGGAAGGCATAATAAGGGTTTCAAACACATTCGTGAAAAAAGAATTCACGTTCAGCTTCACTGTGCAGAGGCCCGAGGCAAAGCTGGATGTTTCCGGCATTGACCCGGTGACAAGGATAAGGAAAACTGCCGGAAAGTGGGAGGAAGTAACCGACAAGTCATTGCTGGTAAGGAACACGGGCAAGGCGAGGCTCACGGATTTCAGGCTCAAGGCAGAATGCAATTCAACCGGGACCCAGTGGCTCATGCTGGTCAACGAGGACCTGCAGGAAAGCCCCACAGCCTCATTCAACTCGCTCGAACCGGGAGCAACAAAGAGCATACCGTATGCAATCAGGGTGCCGCAGTTCACTCAGGCAAAGGAGACAACGATATGCAACATAGGCATGGTGTACGAGGACCCGAACGGCCCGATGCCGAAATACGAGAAAACCGTGACGATAATGACGGAGTGAAAAACAACCTTTTCCTTTCTCTTGAGAAGAGAAAGTAAAAGGTCCTTGTCCCTTTAGGGACGAGGTCTCGTGCCCTTTAGGGCACAAAATGATCAAAAGGAAAGAGAACCGCTCACGCAGAAAAAGCCATATACTTTCGATTACAATGAAAGAGCCGCAGATGGGATTTGAACCCACAGCCTGCCGCTTACGAAGCGGCTGCACAGCCGTTGTGCTTCTGCGGCTTAAAGAAAAACCATTCGGCAAAATAAGACTGCTTGAGAGCCATTTTAATTCTTTTGCCTTGCAATTGATTGCATGGCAGCTAAGCAATCGTTCTCCGAAAGGCTAATAAGCTACATAAAGGAAAAGGGTTTTGTTTACGGCCCGGAGCCGGAGATATACGGCGGGGTTTCGGGATTTTATGCCTACGGCCCACTCGGCAAGAGGCTCAAGAACAACATCGAGGCCATTATCAGGAAGCACTTCAACGAACAGGAATTCTACGAGGTTGAATACCCTATCGTGACTCCGGCGGCGGTATGGAAGGCTTCAGGCCATCTTGACGGATTCAATGACCCGGTCATACTCACCGAGGACGGCAAGGAAAGCTACAGGGCGGACAAATTGATTGAAGAAGTCGCGGGCATAGAGGCAGGGCACATGAAGGATGAAGAGCTGCTCGCCACGATAAAGGAAAAAAACATAAAGAGCCCGACCGGAAAAAAGCTAGCCCTGAAGATAGATAGGCACAGCCTCATGATGAAAACTACAATCGGCCTGAACACCGAAGCATACAACCGGCCGGAAACCGCGACAACAACTTACCTCCCTTTCAAGAATTACATGAAATTTTTCCGCGATACCCTTCCTTTCGGCGTTTTCCAGATCGGGAAAGCGTTCAGGAACGAAATAAGCCCGCGCCAGCACCTCCTGCGCTGCAGGGAATTCACGCAGGCGGAGAGCCAGACCATCCTGTTCCCGGGAATGAAGCAGGACTGGACAAGATTCGATGCCGCGAAAAACGACACAATGCCGCTCTGGACCGAGGAGATGCAGAAAAGCGGGAAGGAACCAAAGGAAATTTCCCTCGCGGAGGCAATGGAGAAAAAAATCCTGAAGAACAAGGCATTCGCATGGCACCTCAACCTCGCGTTCAGGATGTTCCTTGGGTTCGGAATACCCGGAAAGAACATAAGGCTGAGGCAGCACCACTCTGATGAAAAAGCATTCTATTCTGATGACACATGGGACATAGAGGCAAATTTGAGGAGCTTCGGATGGATTGAGATGTGCGGCATAAGCGACCGCACGGACTATGACCTCAAACAGCATTCGAAATTCTCGGGCCAGAAGCTCACAGCAAGGACAACTGAAGGAAAGGAGGAAACCCCCCATGTAATTGAAATCGCATTCGGGGTTGACAGGCCGTTCTTTGCCCTGCTGGACCTTTTCTTTGACGAGCGCGAGGAGGATGAGCAGCGCACGCTCCTGCGGCTGCCGCCAGGAATCGCGCCGATACAGGCGGGAATTTTCCCGCTCGTGAAAAAGGACGGCCTGTCGGAGAAGGCTGAAGGGATTTTCAATTCCCTCTCGAAAAAATTCCTCTGCATTTATGACGAAGGCGGAAGCATCGGCAGGCGCTACTCGAGGCAGGACGCGAACGGCACGCCATACGGCATAACAATTGATTATGACACAATGAAAGAAGGCACCGTGACTGTGCGCGAGCGCGATTCAATGAAGCAGGAGCGCGTGAAGGTCCAGGACCTTGAAAACTGGCTGGGGGCGAAGCTGAATGCAGCAAAGTGACAAAATACTAGAACTGAGGAAAAAGCTCATAGGCACGGCAAAAGCCAGGGTCCAGGAAAAGTACGGGGAAAAGGACGTGCACATAATAAAGGCGGTCGGGCTCCTGGAGGACTTTGATTCTGTTTCAAACCTCCTAAGCGAGCAGCTCAGGGAATGGTATTCGGTGCATTTCCCAGAACTCAATGACATATGCAAGGAGAACAAGGAATACCTTGCATTGGTGCATTACCTCGGGAAAAGGGAAAATTTCACGCAGGAAAAAATCTCAGAGCATGTCGAAGACAAGGAAAAGGCCGAGAGGATAGAATCCGCTGCAAAAAGCTCGATGGGCTCTGAAGCGGGTGAAACTGACATTGACGAGATAAGGGCACTGGCCCTTAATTGCCTCAACCTCACCTTGGAAAGGGAAGCCCTCGCGAAATACCTCGAGGAATCAATGGGCAAAGAGCTTCCGTGCTTCACGGAAATAGCCGGCCCGGTAATCGGCGCTAAAATACTCGCAAAAATCGGGAGCAAGAAAAAAATGGAATTCGTTCCTGCTTCGCCCCTCCAGATAATAGGCCCGGAGAAAGCCCTGTTCATGCATTTCAGGGCAGGGGTAAAAGGCCCAAAGTACGGCTTCCTTTTCCAGCACCCGCTCGTGAAAAGCGCCTCGTACGAAAACAAGGGCAGGATAGCGAGGAGCATCGCGGCAAAGCTTTCAATAGCGGCGAAGATGGATTTCTTCGGCTCTGAGGACACGGAAAAAGCAATGGAAATGAGGAAAGAGTTAGAGGAAAGGGCTAAGGCCCTCGCAGAAATGAAGCCTTCGGAAAAGCCGAAGAAGAAAAGCCAGGAAC
>CABMIU010000019.1 GCA_902386385.1 uncultured archaeon | reverse complement strand
CGCTTCTGAAAATTGCGAGGGTGATGCAGTCCAACAGCTACATATTCAGCCACGCGAATTTCATGGAGCAGTGCAATCAGATAGGGGTCGTGAACCTCAATTATGTGGCTGCAATCACCGAGGACTATGCGAGCCAGCAGCCAGGCCAGCCGCAAGGAATTTTCCCGCAGAAAAAGAGCGTGCTTGACGCCGCGATTTTCAGGAGCGGGCTGGACAGCTTCTATTGCTCGAACATCCAGCCGGTGAATTCAGGCAGGATATCCGATTTCGCCAAGCTCAATGACCTTTCCGACAGCCGCATGGTTTCGAGGGTTTTCCCGATTGCGGTCGAGGACAACAAGGTAGTGAAACCGATGCACCTCGTTATTATTGCATGGAGATGAACTGCGTGGGGCTATATCAAGCAAGGAATGCGTGGCGGCCTGCAGGGCGGGCAGGGGCGTTTGGTTTTTGCGGCTTGGGCAGGAGGGGACAGGCCGCAGTCACGGACGCGATTTATTTCCTTATCGTTGTCTCTTTCCTGTCGATTTTCCTTTTCAGTTTTGCGAACAGCTATGGGAACAATGTCAGGGACCGGATAAGCAACGAGTACAGCACGACCTTTGCAACGAACGCCCTAAAGACAATACTTTATTCCTCGACTCCGCGCGACCCTTCAAAGGGAATTTATGGGCCGTCGCAGGCGGACGAGATTGATTATCTCCTCGCGCTTGTGAAGGAGGATTATGCCGACAATGCGGATATAAGTCCTTCAACTAGGGTGGTGCTCGGCAAGACCGTTTCTGCGGTGATGAGGCCGGTGGCGGATTCGAAGGACTATCTTTTTTATATCACCATTCCTACCTCAAACGGCGCAAACCAGGAGGGGAAATTCGTTTACATATTCGCCCATTCTACAAATTTCGAGACTTCCGCTTTCAGCAGCAGCATGCCTGATTACATTGTCTCGATGAAGACGGGCAACCCGAGCCACAGGGATTATTTCTGCGGAGTCGCAACCGGCCCGAATGCCCCGGATTACGGCACTCTGCTTGCACTGCTTTCAAGGCTCTTTGCAAATGTCGGGCCTGTTTCGCAGGCATCTGCCCAGATAAAGCTTGTCGAGGAGATTTCCCAGGGCAGCGCCGACAGGCGGAACTTCAGGGCACAGGCCGACCTCGCAGTATGGGACGCTACCTGGCTTGGCACCACAAGCGACAGGGCCATAGAGCTGTTTGACCCCGGCGCTTGGGGCTGTGAAGAAGTAAACTGGCAGTGAAATATGCAAAGTATCTGCTATTTCCTCCCCATTTTCTTGAACTGTGCCCCGCACTTCGGGCACATGTACTTTATTGCACCCGGCAGGACTTCCATTTTTTTCGCGCAGTGGCTGCAGAATGCGTCACCGCACTCAGGGCAGTATATTATTTCCTCCGCCTTGTTGTTGCAGTGCGGGCACATGCTCCCGCCTGTTTCGATTTCCTTTTCCACAAACAGGTCGAGTTCGTCCTCGCCTTCTTCCTCATCGCCTTCGAGCCCCGATTCCAGCTTTGAAAGGTCATCAATGTCAGCGAGTTTCCTCACACCTGCCTTTTTCGCCTCGAGCTCTTCAAGCTCCTTGATGCTTTCATCGTTGCCGCCATCGCGGAGCGAGTCAGGCAACTCACTGCCTTCGCTTTCATCCCTGCCCTCAGGCCCTTCTTTGGTTTCATCATCCACGTTGCCCATGGCAGCGCCACTGTCCACTTTCCCCCCTGCCCCGCCCGATGCCCTGCCTTTCCCTGCCGAATCGCCTTTCCTGCCCTGCGCCTCCCTGCTTTTCTCCTGCCTTTCCCTCGCATCTTCAGCCTTCCTGATGCCCGCCCTCTTTTTCCGCCTGATGTCAGCAAGGCTCTTTCCCGGCCTTTCGCCTGCCTTTGTTTCCTGGCTGCCAAGATAGATATCCTCGGCCTCTGAATCATTTGAATCGCCCTTTTCGATTTCCCTTTTGAGTTGGTCGAAAACCTTCTGGCTTATCTCCTCGAGCTCTTTCTGGTTAGGGTAGCGGTTATGCTCCTCCCTGAATGAATCAACCTCCTTTACCGCTATCTCGGAACTCTTTGAGCGCACCTCGCCCTCTGTAGGCTTCTTCCTGTAGAATCGCATCATCCTCCTCGGAATTTCTTCAGCCAAATCATCCCTCCCTCATCAGTTCCCTTAGAAGCCTTGCGGATTTCGGCATTGCTTCCCGCTGCCCTGCGATTACGGCAGCCTCAGTGCCGGCACTTTTTCCCGGAGAAAGCCCGAGCCTGTGCCTCAGTTCTTCCTTAATGAAATTCACTGAGCTGCTGACTTCGGCCTGCCTTTCTTTTGCTGTAGATATTGTCGCTTCCTTTCCGGCCTTGGTCATTTCCAGCTTTTCCATTATCCCCTCGATTCCCCTTTTTTCTGCTCCCTTCTGTTCAGCTGTGAGGGTGCCTGCCTGTGCATGCCTCCAGTCAGTTGAGCGTGCATTCCTTGGCTCTGAATATTTGCCGGATTTCTTTTCCAGTTCAATGTCCGAAAGCTTTTTCCTGATTTCCTCGAGCTTTTCCTCGTCAACATTGCCTTCAACCGAACTGGCTGGCTCAGCCGCCACGGGGTTATGTCCATCTGCTTTGCTTTTTCCCTGCAGTCCGAACAGCCAGGAATCCTGCATAATGCCTGGCTTTTCATTCATTGCGGCAGTGGCCAGTTGCCTTGCTTCAGTCCCCCTTTGCCGCTGGCTCACTCCCTGTGTTTCAATCAGCAGGCTGTTCATGTCAATGGCCTTCCCATGCGCCTGCCACTCAGGGGATGCATGGCCAGGCAGAGGCTTTTTCGTGCCAGTTGTAACAATTTCATTTCTTGCCTGCACAGCCTGCTCCGCCGCCTTCCGGGGTTCCTGCTTTGCTTCCTGCGGTTGTTTTCGGGCGGGGATGGCATTTTCCTTCTGGTCGAAAACAAATTTGAAAAGAGATGGCCTCGCAGATGGTGCCGCCGGCTTTGCATCGGCCGGTGCAAAGGGCATTTCCTTTGCAACTACGGTTTTTACTGGCGGGCCGGAAATTGTCCCTTCCGTTGGAATGCCCTGGCTTTTTTGTGCAGCAGCCTTTTCTTTGCCCTTCCAAAACGGGAAAAGCGGCTTCTGGGCTTGGACACTTGTCTTCCCGGTTTCCCGGGCTTTTTTCATTGACTGGATGCTTTTCTCGATATCAATCTTCTGCTTTGCAATCCTGCTTGATTCCGCAATGCGCTGCTCTATGGCCTTTTCAATATCCTCCTTGGTGGGCTCTTTTTTGGCAGCCTCTTTTTGCGCCTTGGACTCTGCGGATTTTTCCATTACTTTCAAAAATGACTTTTCAGGTGCCCTGTATTTTTCATTTGCCAATTGCCTTGCATAGCCCGGCTCATTTGCAGTTTTTCCCTGCAGCGATTCTTTCTGGCTGCCAAGCTGTCCCGCCACCGGCGTTCCGTAAGGCAATTGGGCTGCGCTGCCCCCAGGGTGCCATGATTCAGCTTGCGGCATTGGCATGATTTTTTCGCGCGTGTATGCGCTTTCAGGAATCATTGACATTGCCATTTTAGCGGCAATGCTCGCTGTGACAGCCCTCTTCGGAACTGCAATCCTTACTTTTTTAGCCACCGAGAGCTTTCTTCTAAAAGTCAGCATGACAATGCCGAGTATTGGAACTATCGAAGAGAAGGTTGCCAGTGCAAGGGGCAAGCTTTCATAAAAATCAGCCTGCAAAACGGTTGCCGCGCCAGCAGAAAGCGCGATTATGACCGCTCCCGTGCCCAGGCCGAGCAGAAGGCTCCAGCCGCTCTTGTATTCCTGGCCAATCTGCCTTATGTCGGGCCAGCCGGTGCGCAGAAATGTATATCCGATGCTTGAGGCCCCCAGCAAAGCATAAGTGCCCAGGCCGATTGCAGTTGCCTCTGCGAGCGAGAATGAAATTCCAGCAACTTCAGCGAGCGGAAAAAAAACCATTGGCAACAACACCGGGAAACATGGCGATCTAAGCCAAACCTGCCTCACTAAAGGTTATTTATAGTAGTTAAAAGGGTTTTCTTTTTGCTTGTGTTAGCAGACGCCACAAGCTGTGCCGGTTAATTATAGTGACCCCATTATTTTTGCTTTGAGGAACTTTTTATAACCGAGCCAAAAAAGGTATTCAATGAGAAGTCCAAATGCAATAATTAGTCCAATATCGGTAAATCCAAAATTATTGGCATATCCAACACTAGCTTCTGGCATTCTTTTTAGTACGGAAAAGTAAATTATCGTCAGGATAAGGTATATTGGAATTAGTAAAATTATTCCTGCAACAACGAAAATAAGATTAGCTTTTGTGTTTGCGTTCATTAAGCCCGCCTTTCAAATGTGTTCTATTTTAAGTCTTTATAGCAAGGGTATATAAAAGGCGGTTACCGCCAACCTCAACACATATATCCGCTCCTCGAGAAGAACTTATTGCTTATTGTTTAAATTAAATTTCAGGTCAAGGCGGTAATCACGTATAAAATTATTGAGGCAATCATTATTGCTTTAGGCAATAAGTATATGAGCCACCCTATTGATTTTGTTTTCCAATTAATTTTGTAAAAAAATAACCTATATGCGCCTGACAAAGAGCCAACTTGGTTTGTAGTCATATATTCTACGGAATAATTTTTATTTTCAGTTTTTATCAAAAGATTCGCAAGTAGGAAAAATCCAGTTGAAAAAATAATAGGCATTGTTATAACAATTATTGATGCAACGTTTGAAATATTTTTAAGCGTTACGTAAAAAATGAATGAAACTAAAATACTAATGAGAAAAAGCAACACCATTAACCCGCAATGCCCATAAAACAAGCTACTGAAACCCCTTTTGTTGGATGAATGCGAATAAATGTCCGGCCCTAGTCCACCTTTCATTAGATATTCATGACCTATTTTTTCAACAAAAATTTTTAGAGAAATAAAAGACGAAACAAACAAGCTAATTGGAAGTAACTGTAAGCCCAAAATCATATGAATATGCCCCTCTTTGTAGTTTAAAAGGGTTTTCTTTTCGTTCTATTTTTTTATTTTTTCACGTAGTATGCTCCTCTGGTCTTCCCGACTTTTCCTATCGTTCCTTTTTTTGTAAGGTCATTGAGGTCTGAAACTGCCACTGGATGGGAAATTCCGGTTAGCTTGGCGTATGTTTTCGAGTTTATTGAAGGATTCTTTTCCAAGTAGGCAATAGCCTTTTTTTGCCTCTTGCTAATCATCCCCTCATCTTTTTCTGCCCTGTTGTATAATTTAATCCTGAAAAAGTTTCCAAGTTCCTCAAACTCCGGTTCCGGCAAGCCCGCGTTTTTCATTCCTGCTCTCATTTTCGGGATTCCCGTGGCGAGGCCCTCAATGAAGCCAATGTCCCTCATAAGCCTGTAAGTTAGGGGGTTTCTTTGCACTGAAAGATTGCCAAGCACTTTGAAAGTTATGCCGGGGGGCAATGTGCCTGGATTGATTATTTCAAGCCGGTCATCAAAAATGTTGATTTGGACTGCATCCCTGCTGAAGTAATCTCTGTG
>CABMIU010000018.1 GCA_902386385.1 uncultured archaeon | reverse complement strand
AGAGCACGCTCCAGGCGATAAAATGCTTCCCCCCGCACGCTACAGCTATGTCATCGGGGGAAACATCTATGCCCCGCGTCCTGCTGAACATGGCGGCAGCGGCATGCCGCAGTTCTGGAATTCCCGCGGATGGCGTGTAAGTGGATTTGTTCGCTTTTATCGCCCTGATTGCAGCCTCCTTGATGTTTTCAGGGGTGTTGAAATCCGGCTGGCCTATGCAGAAATTCTTGATGTCCTTCCCTTCCCTTATTCTCCTGTTCACTTCCGCCAAAACCGTGAATGCGTTTTCCGTGCCAAGGGATTTTGTCCTTTCAGAAAGCTGAGTGATAAGTATTCCCCCCAATATTAATCAAATCTTTACTGGCCCTGCCAATGAATAATAGGACGACCTAAATAATTAATAAATCCGTCCGAGGAAACAAAAACCGGGTTGCCTTTGCATGGCGGGGTATTGCCATTGGCGGATAGTATTATTAATTTCTGATTTATACTTTTAGCATGGGCCGGAAAAGCAGAGCTAAAATGCAAAAATCCAGGGCTTTGCCTGCGGTGGGGCATCCTGTGCAGGCCGCCTCTTCTCGGAGGCAGTTTTTTTCAAGGATTCTTAGAGGACTAATGACTGTTCCATCTGCAATGAAGGCGGAGGCGACAACTTATTCCCCTGTGTCTAAGATGACCAGGGGCGGGGCACTGAAAAGGATTGGGGCCGGCGCGCTCGCTATTTTGGGGGCAACCAAGTTCGGCGAATTGGCGGGGCGAAGGATTCCCTATTGGGCTGGCGCAGAAAAAAGGCATGAACTATTGATTAGCTTCCAGAGACATGATTCCGGCAAATTCGCCCAGCCAATCATCGCTGCGGTGGATGCTGCTTCGAAAGCGCGTAGGCCATTCCATGTATTCTTCAAGGAAACCGCATTGATGCAAAGGACAGAATTTGCTGAAACCATTCGCACTCTGGAAAGCAATGCAGAGAACTATAGGAAATATTATGCCTCGTTGAGAAAAGAAGGGGCAAATGATGCGGCTGCAAGGCAAGAGCTTGTGAAGGCTTACCTTAAAATAAATCCTGATGCCACTGAGTTCAATGCCGTGCTTGAGACAGAACTTGCCTTGAGGAATGTCCATGTGGTGCCAATAGAGGCTTACTCTGCCGAGGAGAGTGCCATAATTTATGCAAATTACAAATCGTTCAAGGCAAACATGGATGAAATTGACCGGCTCAAGGAGCAAAATGCGCCGTTGCTTGAGCTGCAGAAAGCCGAAAGGCGGGAAGCCGCAAACATGTTAGGCGTTACAAAGATGCGCGACACTCGCATAAGAGAACAACTCCCTTTTTTGTTCAGCGAAGTTAAAAGGCTTTTTCCGGAACTTTCCATGGAGCCGCAACTGAGGGCAATAGGCTCGCTTGGCACCGGGCACAGGAATGCCTTTGCATTCCTTGACAGGAAAAAATCAGGAATTCATGTAGAAGAAATGATGCAGGCGAACGAGTACTCGCTTCTTGAGCATGTTGGTAGGAATGCACTGTCTTTCAGGGTGATGAATGAAAAAGATGCGCGTCGGATGGCTTTGGCGCCGTATGTTGACGGCAACTTTAGGGCACTCAAAGAAGCGGGGGAAGAACATTTGGCAAAAAAAGCATTCTCCCGTGCCCTCACGCTTTCACAGACAGAGTTTGTACAACTGAGTGAAGCGACTGAGAGAATGGGACGGAACTTGCGCATGGCATTCATAATGAATTTCCTGCTTGGAGAAAAATATTACTAAAAGCAATCGAACTATCCTTTCGCCGCTGAATCAAATCTAAGTCATTTCTCCAGCGCGACAAAAGCCGTCTTCTCAATCACTAGCGCCTCTAACGGCTCTGCGAAGCCAGACACTGCATTGATTTCGCTTTGGCCGATGCCGTAGATTTCCATCAGCTCCTTCCTGTTCCCGCCGAGCGCAAGGTTTTTGCACTCCTCGAAGCCGAGGGCCATGAAAATTTTTTTCGAGGCATCGCTTTTGTTTCCCATGACCTCGAACACCAGGACGACCTCCTGCCCATTTTGGAATTCAGAAGTTGTGATTGCCCGGTTGAGTTGTTTCTCGCCGAGCAGGCGGACAAGGAATTCCAGCTCCGGCTTCCGCGAGAAATTCGTTTTGTTTTCGAACGCGGAAAAGGTGCCGCAAAGGGCGGATTCGATATGCCTTGGCCCGGCACAGAGCCTCGCCGGAACAGCCTGCACAAAGCCATGGGGCGGGAGAAGCGCAAGCTTTTTAATTGTCGTGCTATAAGAATCAGTAGAAAATTTGCCGATTGCAATGGCAAATTCGCGTTTCCCGATTTTTCTGGAAATCATATCTGCATTTGGTCGGACATCATTAAAAAGTTGATTCCCATGGTACAATGGCATCTCAAGGGCGGCAGGAGAATGAGCGGCGGCCTCAGGCATACTATGAGGCGCTCCGACAAGCGGCTTTCATGGAAAGGCGGCGTGGCTGCGCTTACCGCCATTGCGGATGGCGATGATGCGGCTGACAGGGTTGTCGTAAAAGGCCTTGGAAGGACCTCGAAGGTAAAGGTACGTTCCGAAAAGCTAGTGAATGTCACAATTGGCGGCAAGTCAAAGGCCCTGGTGATAGAAACCGTTGTTGAAAACAAGGCCGACAGGCAGTTCGCGAGGAACAATATACTGACTAAAGGCGCAGTGCTTAAGGCAAAGGACAATGGTGCTGAAGTCTTTGTAAAGGTCACGAACAGGCCGGGACAGCACGGCATGGCACAGGGCGTTATTCTCGATAAATTTGTCAAGGAAAAGGATTTGAAGGCTGAAGAAGGCAGTAAAAAGGAAAAGAAGCGCAAAACCGCCCAAAAACCACAAAAAAAGGTCAAAGGGCCAGAAGAAAAGCAATCCAATTGATTTTGGATTGACCTACTTGTACCGAAAAGTTTATTAAGCATAGGCGGAGCATTTATATTAATTGCTATTTTTGGCCGGTTCAATTTTTTGGGATTAAGGTTCAGTGTGGGGAGAACCAGGTCAAGGTCAGGACAGGGAGTGGTAGCGTGACTGACATCAAATGCCCAGAATGCAAAAGCGAGAAAATTTTCAGGGACGAAGAGAAAGGGGAGATAGTCTGCAATAATTGCGGCCTCATAATTTCCGAGGACGAAATCGACCTCGGCAAGGAGTGGCGCAGCTTTGACTCTGACCAAAGCGAAGAGAGGGCCAGGACCGGCTCTCCGATGAAGTACGTGAAGCTCAACAAGGGCCTTGTCACGATGATTGACAGGCGCGGCACCGACCTCAGGGGCAACAAGCTCTCCTCGAAGTCGAGGGCCCAGATGTACAGGCTGATAAAGTGGCACAAGAGGGCCTCAATAAGCTCCTCGATGCAGCGCAATCTTTCGATAGCCCTCACGGAGCTAAGGAGGATTGCAAGCTACCTAAACACGCCTGAACAGCTCGTGGAAGCGGCAGCCCTGCTTTACAGGAAAACCGTCAAGAAGGGTCTCATAAGGGGCAGGCTCATCGAAGCAGTTGTCGCTGCGGTGCTCTACACGGTGTGCAGGAACTACAACGTGCCGAGGACACTGAATGAGATGGCGGAAGCCTCAGGCCTCACAAAGAAGGAAATCGGAAGGACCTACAGGTTCCTTGTGAGGGAGCTAAAGCTCGACATACCACTGACCAACCCGATTCACTATATCCCGAGGTTCGCTTCAGAGCTGAACCTTTCGGGAGAGGTGCAGGAGGAGGGCCGCAAAATCCTCGAGGAGGCGATAAAGAAAGGTCTCATCTCAGGGCGCGGCCCCACGGGTGTCGCGGCTGCGGCGGTGTACATTGCTGGCCTCCTGAAGGGCGAGCGCAGGACACAGAAGGAAGTCGCGAACGTGGCGGGAGTCACCGAAGTCACAATAAGGAACCGCTACAGGGAACTCAAAAAGAGATTGAACATAGAAGTGGTGGCGTAAAGCCATCACTCCAAGTATTTTTTGCTGATTTTATTTTTTCTTTTTTTGCCATGGATTAGGGTTAAATATCCTCAAAGCATACTTCTTTCATGGCTGAACCCATTGCAAAAGCAAAGCATGCCCCTGATTTTATCTGTATTGAAATAAGGCCTGTTGACCATATTTTTCCATTGCAATACTTTAGTCTTTTTCTCACCAAAAAATCCTTGGCAAAAAACAGGGAACTGCTTGTGACTTCGCCTGAATTCAGGGAATTCCTTCATGCCAACGAGAGGGGAATAAAGGCAAGGGAATTTCTGGAAAGCAAAAAAGCAAAGGAAATATTCATTGGGGAACTTCACTATATAGTTTCCCCAAGAAAAATACTATGCGCCCATTTCTATCCTTTTTTGGGCAACCACGGCGTTAAACTGCTTGACGGACTATATTTAGGGAACTTAAATATTCTTATGGGCAAGGGCATTGGCGGAATAATAGATGCACAGGTTTTCAAGTATTTCCGGAAGCGCTTTCCAGGGCGGATAATTGTTCATAGTAATCTCGTTCTCGAGCCGCGTAGAAGGCAATTGGAGAGAAGGAGTGGCAAAAAAATAGAGAAACTTGGGGCAATTGAAGAGGAATATCGGGTGCTAAAAAACTACCTGAAGGGAAAAAGGGCGGAAAAGAATTATCTATCACGATTTCACAAGAGGGCGCAAACAAACAAGCAAAATAGGCTTGCAAAACCGGGATTGCACTGAATTGCGGTTCCTGAAACCATTAAATAACCGATTCCACCTATTTTAAGCGGGGGAATTAAGTGGAACTGTCAGAGATTGTCGACCTTGAGAAAAGGCTGGTCAAGAGCATAAAGCACAACTGCCTCATGTGCCACGCGAGGCGCAACTTCGAAAGGCCTGAAAACCCGGAGAAGGAAATAGTGCTCGCAAGCCTGGACGCCCTCTCAAGCGCATACGAGGACAAATATAACGTTCTCCGCAAGGGCGATTCGAGCGTTGCGAGGATAACTGCCGCCAAGGAGAACAAGCGCCTCTCACTGGATGCACTCGCCGAATGCAGGATATGCGACCGCCAGGTCGACCGGGCGAACAGGCACATGGTTGAGCTGAAGTGAATTTTACTGATTTTAATTTTAATTCCGCTTTTATTTTCGACCCAAACTAAAAAAATGCCTTCGACTTTTACCCCGCCGATTGTAAACATCCATTGTTACTTGGTAAAGGCATGGGCAAAAGAATATTATTGTCCTAATATGTTATGGTGGTATGGCTAAGTTAGTATTGCTTTGGAACACTCATCCCAATGAGAGCCCTGTTACTTTGCCACTGGCAAAATTGCTGAAAGTGGATTTACAAAATAGGGGCTGTGAGGTGTTAATACAAAAAATTCCGACTGCATATAGCCTCTTTGGCCATGTCGCCAGAAATGGGGCTGAGACCAATTACTTAAGGGGCACCCATAATCCGTATGTTACAAAATTGGCAAAGATTTTTGATGGCTGGACGTTAATAGACCTTCATACAACCCCTGGCGAGATGCTCATTCGCAATTCTCCAAATCTTGTTGGAAAAAATCCTGCAAAAACTAGGCACTGGCGTGTTGGTGAATTTGCAGGATCTCACGGGCCAATCTTTTTTGCGGCATATACCCTTTCGACAGGGACCGTATTTGTATTGGAATTGCCTGCAAAATACAAATTGGCGAACAGGAATCAGTATAAACTTAAATTTCCGAGAGATCCAACACAGTCAATTGACCGAATGTGGCAATCCTTTAGCGGTAAAACATCACCGCGCGAAGTTGAAGAGTTCCAGGGGGATTACTACTTTACCATTGCAGATTTCAAAGCCACCAAAGCAGCAAACTGCCTTGGTCCAGAGATAATCTCAAAAATAGGGCACTACATTGATACCAAAGTAAAAACTCGCTTAGGGGCATATCATCTGCCGAGAAGGCCATCACACAAATGGCGTGACCAAGAATTTTTAAATGCAAAGAAAAAAGGGCAGGTGGCAAGACTAAAGCGAAAGTAACACGATTATAATATTTTGGAATTTTCATTGCCATAATCTTTAATTTATCATCGCCTCTTCCTCTTTCATGCTCATCGCAGGAATCGACGAAGCCGGAAGAGGGCCATGCATCGGCCCGATGATGATGGCGGTTGCGTCCATAGAGAAAAGTGATGAGGAAAAGCTGCTGGACATAGGGGTTAAGGATTCGAAGCTGCTTTCTCCGAAGGAGCGCGAAAGGCAGTTCCCGCTGATAAAAAAGGCGTTGCGCGAGCACATCGTGGTTGGAATAGAACCGCAGGAAATAGATCGCCTGATGGTTCGCAAGAGCCTGAATGAGATAGAGGCAATGCACGCTGCAAGGCTCCTCAATGGCCTTGAAGAGAAGCCAGAGGTTGTCTATGTTGA
The DNA here is from genome assembly GCA_902386385.1 of uncultured archaeon. GTDB lineage: Archaea > Iainarchaeota > Iainarchaeia > Iainarchaeales > Iainarchaeaceae > CABMIU01. Next base: position 1,062 of record CABMIU010000018.1, on the reverse strand, counting down.
TTCCCCTGATGTCGTGATGGCGGAATTCGGAAAGAGGATTGCGAAATTCATCTCCTTTCCCGTGAAAATAATTTCCGAGCACAAGGCCGACCTCAATTACCCTGTTGTTTCCGCGGCTTCGGTGATTGCAAAGGTCGAGCGCGACAAGGCAATAAAAAAATTGTCGCAAGAATTCGGCAATGTAGGCTCAGGTTACCCCGGAGATGACGCCACGATTAGGTTTTTAAGAAAGTATCTGCTACAACATGGCAGTGTCCCTCCGTTTGCGAGGAATTCCTGGGAAACAATAAAGGTCATGCAGGAGGAAAAATTCCAGAAAAAACTTTTCTGAAATGGAAAGGGCAGTTTCGCAGAGAACTTATGGGGTAAGTTGGCGGTTTGATGGTTTCCTGGAAAAAAACAGAGCTCCTTAATTCAAGGGTAAACTTCAATGCTGTCGAGGACATGCTTTCAGACATCCTTGACACGTTTGACGCGCCTGACCTCGACCTCACAAAGCCGATAAGGATTGGGTTCATGGTTTCGCTTGACGGGAATGGCCTGCCGCACATAAAGGAACTGGAGCTGATGACCGACCTTTCATCTCTGGGCAATAACCTTGATGCGCCGCTTATTGACCTGATTGAGCTTGACCGGGAAATCAATGTTGTCATTGACGCCGCAAAGCTCCCGGCGCAGGACCTTGGCGTGAAAGTGATGGACAACCATCTCCTGGTAACGAACAGGCGCTTCAAGAGCTTCATCAGGAAAGTCAGCTTTCCCTGCACCGTCATCCCCGGCGCTGCAAGGCTTATTTACAACAACAATGTGCTTGAAGTTAAGGTTCCGAAAGTGTCAGGCACTTATGGCCTTGGCGGCTCCGGCAAGAAGCAGGCAATGCCAGAGGAGCGCATTATTCTGCCCGAACGCGAAAAGTCCAAGTGACATTTTCAAAGGGGCCATCCTAATTCATAGAGTGGAAGGACGGTTGCCCAAAGGTATAATGTCTGCTACTGTACGATGCTTGGCCCATCCATTTGCTTGGCTGGCTCTGTGTTCTTTTCCTGTGCCGCTTCTTCAGTT
>CABMIU010000017.1 GCA_902386385.1 uncultured archaeon | reverse complement strand
TGTCGTCATTGAAGGCGGAATTCGAGCGGTCAAATGAATTGAAAGCAATCGTGAATGCAGTGAAGAACATCAGCAGGCCGAACAGCAGCGGAATCAACGAGGGCAAATCATCCCCTATCGGGCCTATGTAGCCCCTGGCCCCCAACCTGCGGAATGCAGAACCGAATGAATGCACTGCACATAATGTTTTTGTGGTCATGAGCTGCCACCTTTACCTTTCTGGCAGTCGAAGCCGTCCTTCTTGCCGGCGAGAGCAGCGACATCACTAAGCTGCGCAATGCAGACAGCGGAATTGCAGGCAACAATGTAAAGGTCCGTTTTCCCTTCCTTCACCTGCCTTATCATGTGAAGGGTGTCAACAGGGGTAACTGCCTGCGGGTCTGCATAAATCTCCCGCTTCGAGGCAACAGGCTCTGCAAAAGCCCCGGAATAATCCTTCCCATCATATGTGCGCGAAAACAGGTGTATCTGCGCCTCGGACCTGAAGTCCCTCGCCGAAATTGATTTAGGGACATAAGTTGCGTCTTCGAACGCTTTCTTTATTTCCTCGCGCGGGTACACGGAAAAAATGAGGTCATTGAGCGCCTTGCCTGACGCTGAAGTGACATTCTGGACAGAAACCTTGAGCACATAATAATGCTCGCCGCCGGCTATTTCCAAGGCAGGGTCGAGCTCATAGGCATCGCCGACACAGTAAGCGGATGACGCAAATAGCGAGGATGCCTTTTCCGAAACCCTGAAAGCAAGTTCGGAAGCCGCCTTGACCTTCACAATATCGGTAAGCCCCATTGCAAAGAATGCGACAATCGAGAAAATAGCCATCACAAGGATAAGGAGATTTATCTTGCTCAGGATGAACGCAAGCAACCAATCACCAAAGCCAGCACATGCCACCAAACGGCATTGTTCCCAGTTTCCTATTGACGCCCCATGCCCTATTGATTCCAAGGTTCCTATTGAACAATCATTTCCTCTTGAAAGCGCAAATCTCCGGCCTCTCGCTGCTCAGGCTGGAAACCTTGAAAAGGGTGTAAGTGCCCTCGCTTATGCCGGAGCTGCTTTTCCAGTTCACGAGCTCATAAGCCCCTGAAGGCTCAAGGATATTAGGGTCACAAGGCTCGCCATCCGGGAATGTCGTGGCGCTCGAAACCCTGAGGCACTTGTTCTCGGAATACTTGTCCGAGCTGAAAACCAGGAGCGTACATCTTCCGACTGTGCCGCCGCACACCGCGGAGCACTGCGCCTGCGAATCGGATTCGACAATGAGGAGCTTGCTGCCGGTATCGGAATAGCATTCAGGCAGCTCGAAGTAAACATTTCCCTTGTTCTTCGTGTTAACCACTTCCTCGATTGCGGACCTTATCTGCTCGAGGTTCTGGCTGAGTTTCCCCTCGCAAACCTTCTGGCTAAGCACGTTCAGGGCATTGAAGCCCACGACAAGCACAAATGACATTATTATTACCGCTATAAGGACCTCGAAAACCGCTGATTCCTGGCCGCGCTCGGACGCAAGGAAACCCCTGCGCGGAAAATTCCTTTTCATGAAGTGAATAACGCAAAACAAGTATTTAAGGGTGATTAGGGGCGAACGGCCACGCACCAGCAAGGCCAAAACATGAAGGAACCCAGGAGCCAATTCCATGGAAAGTCATTTTGATTTGGGGCTTTGCCAATCAGCAAATTCGAAAATCACGGTTTGGCGCTTTCCTTAATAACAGGCTGCTCTTTCACGATGTCCTGGCTCTGCTTGAACATGGGCTTTACAAGGGCAATGATGAGGATTGCCGCGATTATGAAGACAATGAGCATGTACACGGAGTTCCACTCGCTCTGGCAGCGCTCCTCGCGCAAAAGCCTCTTCAGGCCGGAAAAATCAGGGAACACCATTGCACCACAAAACCATGAATGCATAAAGAAGTATTAAAGGTTAATGCTGGCCTGGCCAAAGGCATCGTGAAAAATGCCGCTTTCGCGGCAAAAAAATAGGGACGCCGGCCATTTCATGACTCGGCGATTGTTGATACGATGCAGTATTTCTGCGTATTTGATAAGTTCAGATTGCAGGCACTTGTGCTGACCCCAAAAGCGCTGCTGCTAAGCCCATAAGTCGTGAGGGTATCCACAATGTCCTTTTCCCTGTCGCAGAGCACTACAAGCCTTGCCTTCTGGGGGGACTGGCCATTGTATTGAACCACCTTGCCGGGGGACAACTCGGTAAAAGACTCCCTGTTAGGCGTTGAATCGCTGATGAGCACGCAAATCTGCGCATCTGAGAGGCCATCGGATTTCAGCGAAAGGGTTTTCGCCGAGAGGCTGTGGCCGTTCTTGAATGTGACATTATTGTAACCCGGCGAGCCTATCTGGGTCGACTTGCTCTTTATCAGGTCCTCCGCGATTTTCTCCGGCTCCTCGCTCCCTATTCCAGGAACGATGTTGAGCACGTTCATCAACAAAACTAGGATTGCTATTGCGACTACTGCTGAAATCAGCAACTTGAACACATCAAACGACTGGCCTTTCTCTCCGAACAACTGCTTCACCTCACCAAATTTATGCTACTAAAAGGCATTAACCCATATTTAAAGCTATTGTCGTTGCACTCCCAAAAAGTACAAAGTCCCAGAAAATCCTGAAATGCAGAAAAATTTGGGCTCACGCCGCGCTTTCAAAGCTTATGATGCAGCCAACCTCGCATGACTGCGATGGGTTCGCGGTGCAGGTGACAATGACATTGACGAGCACCCTCGCTTCCACATTGAGAAGGCTCCCTGGAGGGCTGCCTGAAACCGTGAGGCCGGAAACCCCTCCTGAGTCGAAGGAGATGCATTCCTCTTTCAGGCCGGTTTTGGAGGAAACCCCGTGGCTGGCCATCGAAGTGCCTTCCTGCAGGAGGATTTCCTTTACCAGGAGAGGCTGGCCGTTGGGCTGCCTCACAGCATTCGCGATGCCGTCATCAAGCTTCTGCGAGCTTACCTCGAGCCTTTTCTTGTCAAAATAGTTGACCGCCCCGACAATTATCGCGAGCATCATCAGCGCGATTATGGCCCCTATGAGCAGGTTGAATGGCTCGAACATCTGGCCTTTGCAGGATGCACTGCGGGGCATCATGCCCCTCCGAGTATCAGGTTGGCCGCTACCATGCTAGCCACGAACATCACGACCGAAACCGGGAGGAACTGGCCCACATTGAGCCTGAAGAGCGTCTCGTTGTCCTCCTCAATCTTTGTCGTGAAATAGGTCATTATCACCACCAGCTCGATGATGTAGAAAGCCACGATGAGGATGAACTGTGTTGGCGTCGCAATGTTTGCAATCGCGTCAGGGGAAATGAAGCCCGAGAGGTTGAAGCTGGAGAAGGAACTCTGGCCGGGGATGTCAATGTTGTTTGCCGACTTCACGAGGTCTGATGAGGCGATTGAGGCGATTGTAACAATGACTATGCGCTGGAGGCTTGTCGTTATCCCAAGGACTATCGGCGCGATGAAAAGCGTCATTGTCTTCATCGTCCCCGTGACATCAGAAACAAGCACCTTGAGGTTGTTGTTCACCTTCTCGGCGTTCTGGAGCTGGATTGAAAGCGAAATCATCGTCCTTGCCGAGACGTTCACGCCTAGCTGCACGGAATCAACGAGCATTTTCATCGAGGTCTTTATTATGTTCGAGGGGATGTTCGCGACAGACCCGTATCTCTTGTCAAAGGCGGCCTGCTCCAGGGGCATGCCCATCATCGTTATGTTCTCCAGCGTCCTCGCGAAAATGAGCTTTGAAACCTTGCTCTCCGGAAGGAAATCCTGCACATGCTTCATCGCGTCCTCGACCGGCCTGTTCTCGCCCATGCGCGAGGCGATTACGTACAGCGAGTCCTTGAAGTCGGATTCCAGTTCCTGTATCTCGAGTTGCGCCTTCCTCTTGTACAAGTTGCCGAAATGCAGAAGGGCAAATACGGCGAGCGAAAAAGAAACCAGGAAACCGAAAATCAGCTTGTATGGGGCAACGTCATTCTCGCCCTTGGCGAAGAACAACTGCTCCTCCGCACGGACCCTCACGCTGGCCTCTTCCTCAGCCTTTTTCGTTTCCTCGGGAGTTTCAGCGGTGCGCAGCATCGGCTCGAGGATTGCATTGTACCTCTGGCCGTTGGGCCCTATCTCGAAATATTCCTTCGGCTTGCCCGCGCGGGCGAGCGCCTCGGCATAGGAAACGTCGCACGGCAGGATGAAATACTTCTTGTCGGTGCACTTGACTTCCGCCAGCGAGCCATCAGGGTTTGCCTTGCCGCCTCCGAGCAGGAACTTCGGCGGAATCCCCTGAACAGAGACAAAGACAGATGCACCGACCCCTGCAATCAGTATTAGGGCCGCGAGGAGCTTCACATCGATGTAGAGCCCGCCGATGCTCGCCTTTCCCTTAGGCGGAAGCCCGGGGTAATTGTCAGGTATGACTGGAGGGTCATATGTCGGGGGCCTGCTCTGTATAAGGTTGTAGGCAAATGCAACGGCCGCGAGCGGGATTACGACATTATAAATCAGCACAAGCATCACGGGATTTGCGAGTGACGCGCCTGAAAATGAACTCCCTATCGGCAGTATTATTATGAGGAGCAGGGGAAGCAGCACGCCGATGTAGAAAAGCATTGTGCTCGGCTGGGACAGGTCGCGGGCGTACTGCTCCATCCGGTTCCTTATGCTCTCGAGCATCTCTGACAGTGTCTGGTCGAGGAGCGCGTACCTCTTCGGCTCTGAATTCTCTATCACGGAAGCCCTTATCCTCATTAGGCTGCGCTTGAATTCCTGCGAGTATTTGCCCCACCGGTATGCGAGCGAATCAAGCCCCTCGGAGAGGGAATTGTATGCGCCAACCTGCGTCTGCCAGACCAGGCCCTTGAAGTCTTTCGCGATTTTCCCTCTGCCATGCTCCGCCGCGAACTCGACTGCCTTCTCGAGGTTTGGAACGAGCTTTATCGACATTATCATGTAGCCCATCATTTCAGGCACGAATGTCAGGGCCCTTGTCTGCTCGCGCCTCGCCTCTGCAGAGGGATAGCTCTGGAAAAAATTCGCAACAAAAGCCGCTGCAAGCATGAAAGGCAAATAAGCATAAAGGAGCGCCATTGTAGTGTCCTTCGTAACGAGGCTGAGAATGGCGCTCAGCGGCGTGAATGCAATGACCGAGCCTGCAGCCACTGCGAGGAGCAGGCCCAGGAGCAGGACGATTTTTGACGCGGCATTGAATTCTTCGGGTGAGATGCGCCACTTGAGGAAATCTATCGCCTGCTGGTTTTCGGGGGTGAATTTCCCACCCTTACCAAGCGAAGGGAAAAATGCAGCGAGGCGCTTGCACAGGGCAACGAATGCATGGTCCGGCTCCTTCACTAGCTTGCGCTCGCCCTCGCCGAACTCATCCGAGGTGAACTGTATCCTGCCGTAAAGGTCACCAATGCTCGGCTCCTTCTTTTGCTCCGGCATGTCAATGGCCCCTTCCCTGCACGCGCTTTATGAGGTAAGTGCGCACCCAATTTTTCCACTTGCCAAGGACCTCTTCATGGTCAACGGCCCCGAATTCCTCGAGCTGCTCCTCCTTGAGGAGAACGAGCTTGTTGTTCGCGATTACGGTGTTCTCCGCTTCGAGGAGTTCGGGCAGCTTGAACTCGTTCTTCAAACCCACAAGGTAGCTCTTTGACTCGGCGTTCATCCGTATGCCCTTCCATATTTCATCTAGGCTCAGGCCGGTGAGACCGCTTATTTTAGTGAATATGTCGCTCTCCTTGAGGTTGTCCTCGAGGAGCTGTATCTCGTCCTTTTTCGTGCTGTAATCCATGAGGTCGAGGAGGCCGCCTTCATCCTCCGGGTCCTCCTTCCAGTGCTTCTTTACCTCTGTGACCTGCACGAGGCGCCTGTGCCTCTCGATGCTGCCCTTGAACCTTATCGGTCTCGCGACAACAACCACGTCGGTCGCCTTGAAGGAAGTGTTTGGGACGTCGAGGTCGTTAACAATCCTGTCCCAGACGGAATACGCACTGTCGCCATGGATTGTGCCCATCACGATATTCCCTGCCGCGCCTATGCGCATCGCCTCGTACAGGACCTTTGCCTCCTTGCTCCTGACTTCGCCGATTACGAGTGCGGAATCGCCGAGGCGCAATGCAGTCCGCAGGGCATCTTCGGGCGCGACCTCATTGTCGCCTTCGCCGGTGCCGATGGGCGACCTCGTCTTGAGGCGCTGGACATTGAAGCCGACCCCTTTCATGTACTCGACGGGCAATTCCAAAGTGTCTTCAGAGCAAATTATCCGCGAGTTCTGGAGTATCTCGAGCATGAGGCCGCTCATGAGGGATGTTTTTCCGGAGCCCCTGCTCCCCGTGACAAGCATCGTGGCCTGCGAATCAATGAAAAAAGTCAGGAGCCCCGCGCAAAGCGGAGACATGAATTTCACGTCGACAAACTGCGCCAATGTCCATGGCGTGGTCTTGTGCAGCCTGAAGGCGAATGCAGTGCCGTCAGGGGAAAGCGGCCTAGAAATTGCGGCTACGCGCGTGTCCATGTCGGGCAAATCATAATCGAGGACCGGGTGCGCCTCGTCGAAAGGCCTGCCGGACATCGCCCTGAGCTTCGAGACGAAAGAGTCAGCCTCGTCCTGCGTGTAAATCACATTTGTCTGGCACTGGCCCCACTCGGAATGCACGAGGTAAATCAGCTTGTCCCCTATCGGCGCATCAATGTAAATGTCCGTGATGCGCCTGTCAGAGAGCAGCACTTCAAGCACGCCGTAGCCAACGGTATAGCGCGCAACTACCTGGCTCAGGCCGATCAGGTCCTCGTTGCTCGCCTCTATCTTTTCCTTGCGGCAGATGTCCTTCATCGTGCTCTGGTAAACCCTCTCGAAATAATGCCTGCTCTTTGCAATGCCGGAAAGCGAGGCTTTCCCTGGCGCATATGAAGCGACAACCTCCTTTGTTTTGCTCACGAGGAAATACTTTTCAGGCGTGAGCGAGTACTCTGGCAGGCTTATGAAATACATTTTCTCGGTCTTGTTCGGGTGCTTGAAAATCTGGACATTCGCATCCTTGACCGCGTACTCGTCAAGGAGCTCTAGCTTCTCCTCGTCGCCGAAGACAAGGCGCGAGCCGATGAAGGAGGGCTTCACCTGCGCCTCGAAAAATGCGCGGTAAAGCTGGTTGGTGTCAGGGGCCTTCTCCAGCTTCGAAAGGAGCTCCCTCGACTTTGCAATGAGCTGCGTGCCCTCAAAAGCAGCCTTGGCCTCGAGCAGAGTCTTGTAATAAACGAGCGCCTGGCTCCCCTTCGGCAGCTGCTGGAGCCTTTCCTTCTCGTGCTCCACTTCCTTGAGCAGCAGGAGATATGAAAAAACGGGGTCAAAGAGAATCTCGTCGTGGCAGGCCCTCACAAGGAGGTTGTGCCTGTCCCCGAAGTCCTTCTCCTGCTCGAGCTTCGGGTCCCCGAGGTGGACATAGCTCCAGACCGCCTCGACCTCGAACTTGGTGTAGATGCCAGCGATTTCGGCGAGCATTTTCGTCTGGCCTTCGTCATAAACGCGCTCATACACCTCTGCGAGCACGACAAGGTCAGCCTCGACTTCCGAGAGGGCCCTCAGCACCTGGAAGCGCGCGTTCCGGTCGTCAGCGAATGAAGGGGTGTAAGGCGCGTCTCGGCAGTCAATAACAAGGACCCTTTTGCCCCCTTCATCCTTGACGACGTAAGGGCTGGGCTCAATCGCGAGCTTCAAGAGGAAACACCCGCAGCGCCTTTATCATATTCATCCAGGAACACCAGATGCACCCGGACATCCCAATCCAGAAAAACCGCAAACACGAAAACGCCCGCCGAGCCCAGCCTTGCATTGGGCCTTTAAAAAGGCTGCAATTATTACGGAATTCGGATTATTATACCTTATGCGCAGCCCAGCCGGCCAGTACCGGGCAAAAATAAAAACAGGAAAAAGAAATATTCTGGAAGGAAGTTTGGGTTTAGCGGCTGCTGAAAAGTCTGCACCGGCAACGTGGCTTCAAACTGCTTTTAAAGAGGGACACAGACAAGAGCATCAGTAAGCTGAAAAACAGCCTTTTCCTTTCTCTTGAGAAGAGAAAGTAAAAGGTTGGCGAAACCCTGAAGGGGAACAGGAAAGAGAACAGCTCATGCAGAAAAAGCATATACTTTGGATTACCATAAAAAAAATCGGTTGTAAGGTGGTTTGATGGAAAGCCAGAATGCGTTGATTGTTTTTCAGGGAAAAAAAATCCGGAGAACCTTGAATGAAGGGGCATGGTGGTTTTCAGTAGTTGATGTTGTCGGGGTTTTGTCTGATAGTGCAGATGCCAGAAATTATTGGAAAGTGCTTAAGCATCGCCTGAAAGAGGAAGGAAGTGAGGTGGTTACAAATTGTAACCAACTGAAATTGGTTGCCCCAGATGGTAAGTACTATGAGACGGATTGTGCAAATACTGAGACTTTGTTCAGGATAATCCAGTCAATTCCCTCGCCAAAGGCAGAGCCATTCAAGCGCTGGCTCGCCCAGGTCGGTTACGAGCGCGTCCAGGAAATCGAAAATCCGGAATTATCCCAGGCACGCATGAAAGAGCTCTACAAAGCAAAGGGTTATTCGGACGAGTGGATTGAAAAAAGGGTCCGTGGAATCGCGGTCCGGCAGGAATTAACAGGCGAGTGGAAAAGACGGGACATTCGGGAGGAAAAGGAATACGCAATTCTGACCAACGAGATAAGCCGGGCGACTTTCGGCAAAACTGTCGAAGAATACAAAAAATTCAAAAAACTTGCAAAGGAAAACCTGCGCGACCACATGACGGATTTGGAACTCATTTTCACCATGCTTGGCGAAGCTTCCACTACCAAAATCGCACGAAGCAAAGATTCACAGGGATTTATCCAGAACAAGAAGGCTGCTCGTTTGGGCGGGCAAATTGCTGGCGGCGCCAGGAAAAAACTTGAATTGGAATCAGGCGAAAAAATCAGCACGCCGGAAAACTATTTGGATGAACCAGAATCAAAGAAAAGAAGAAAACTGAAAGGTTGATGGGCCATAAATGTTAAAATCAAATAGTTTTGCAGTCATGGTATAAATCAGGTTTAAATTAACAAGCCTGTTATAAATATGAAAACATGGGGCCTTTCGGCCGGGGGTTTTTTCATGAGCACTGCAGTCCGCGTTTTTGTGTGGGGCGCTATCAGCCTTATCGGCCTCGGCCTTCTCGGCGCATCGGCTTTCGTTTCAGGCGTGAGCTTTGTAGCCCTGATATTCTACTGCATCTTCGTTTTCGGGCTTTCATTCAGGTGGCTTTATGAGTACCAGCGCGGCGTGATTTTCACGCTCGGAAAATACGCGGGCATGCGCGAAGGCGGCTGGACATTCATAACCCCTTTTGTCGATGACCTCAGGGTGATTGACATCAGGATTCTAACGCTGGACATACCGAAGCAGCAGGTAATCACAAAGGACAATGTGCCGGTCACAATCAACGGCGTGGTTTACTTCAAGGTCGTCGATGCGGCAACCGCGATTATGAAGGTGCAGGATTACGTTTACGCGGTTTCGCAATACGCGCAGACTGCATTGAGGGATGTCGCGGGAGGGATGAGCCTCGACCAGGTGCTTGGCGAAAGGGAAAACATCGGCAAGGACATCGAGAAAATAGTCGAGGAAGCCTCGAAGAACTGGGGCATAGAGATAACGGACATCAAGCTGCAGGACATCGACATGCCGGAGGATTTGAAGAGGCTCATGTCGAGGCAGGCTTCGAGCGAGAGGGAAAAGAGGGCCACTATAATAAAGGCGGAAGGGGACAGGATGGCAGCGGAGAACCTTTCAAAGGCCGCGGCAGTGATGCTGAAGAGCCCCGGCGCGATGCAGCTCAGGACACTGCAGACAATTGACGGCCTCGGCCCGACAGCGAGCAACACTGTCGTTCTCGCGGTTCCGCTTGAGCTGATGGAACTCGTGAAGAACCTGAGCGAAGCCACAAAAAGGGGGAAGTGAATTGATGCGGCGCAGGCGCCCTGCAAGGGCCAGCGAAGAAACCCATTTATTTGGCACCTCAAGGCAGCCTGCAAAACAAATCCCCTTGAGGAAACTGCCTGGCCCGAGCATTGCACAGCTCATCGCCGCGGGAAAAGTGAGGGGCGCAAAAGACAGGTGGAAAGGCAAAGGGTCGCAAAACAAGTGAATGAATATGCTGGCAAAGCAATACGGGAGGCATCCGGGCAAAAACAGGCAGGGAAGAGTTATGGCGACCCCGGCATTTTTCCGCGGCAGGATTAATACACTGGCAAGGTCGTTCGAGCATGCGAATGAAATAACGCTTGAAGCAGGCAAGCTAAGCAAAGAGCTTGGGCAAGGCAGGGCAAATTTTTTATTGCAAAAAGGGTACAGGACAGCGCTCGGCCTCCTGAAAAAATATGGCGGATATGAAAAGCTCGCTGATGCATGGGATGCGCTTGGGAAAAAGCACGGGGAAAATAATGCAGCAATTCTCACGGAGCTCATGGCAGCGGGCAAGGCAAAGAAATAAATCAGGCAGCGCGGTAATCCTTGCATGAAAAGGAAAAAAGCCGCAGGGCCAAATCCAAAGGCTTCCAAAAAAAATGAAACATTCGCCCCGCCCTGCCCTGAAAAGCATGATGCCAAATCTTCGGACAACATTCCTGGGTGGCTTCTGCCCGCCGGAAAATTCCTGCTCGGGTTCTGCGCGCTGTTCCTCGCGATAAATTTTGCACTTTCGCTGCTGCCACTGCAGGACGCAGAAAACTTTTTTGCGACAGGGGCGAATGCCGTGGTCGGGGCGCTTGGCATTCACGGGAATGTTGTGCCGCAGGAGCCGGTGCTGATAAACATTGAAGGCATTGCAAGGCCGATAGGCATAAGCTACCTCTGCACTGGCCTGCTTGAAATCGCAGTGATTTGCGCCGCGGTGCTAGCGAGCTTCGGCATCAGATTAAGGCAGAGGGCAATCGGGGCCGCTGCAGGCGCGGCAATTGTCGTGCTTTTCAACTTCGCGCGCATAATTGCGGGCATCCTCGCGATAAAATTCCTCGGCCTAGAGGCCGCGGCCTTCGCGCATGACATAATGTTCAGGGCTTTCCTGTTCATCGTGATTGCGGGATACTATTATGCGTGGTTCGGCTGGGCAACGGCGGAAGCCTCCGCCGGAAGCCTTTCGCCGCTTCGGAGCGACGGTGACCTTCGGTCAGCCTGACTTCGAAAATTCTCCGCCATACCGGTACTGCCTCGGCTAAATGAAAAGCAACGATTGCATTATGTACCCTCGCAGAGGGTACGACCTCCGCTCCACCAAGCGGAGCATGCGCTTGGTTTAAATAAAAGTAAAAGGTATTCCATGCAATGGCAAAGGTTGTTTGCAGGGCCGAGCACATTTCGAAGACTTTCGGCTCTTTCAGGGCGCTCGACGACGTTTCGATAGAGATGGAGGAGGGCCAGATTTATGGCCTACTAGGGAGCAACGGGGCCGGCAAGAGCACACTGACGCGCATAATGTCGGGGCTGCTCAGCCAGGATTCGGGCGGCGTATATTATTATGATTTCCGGCTGGAGGAAAACTACCGCGAGCTCAAGAAACTTTTTTCGGTAGTGCCTCAGGAAGCAAGCTTCTACCAGGGCTTCAGCGTGAGGGCGAACATCGAATTCTTCGGAATAATGTACGGGATGAAGGGGAAAGCGCTGGGAGAGAGGGTTGAGCACCTCCTTGACTGGCTTGCGCTGAGGAAATTCGAGAACAGGGCTGCGAACGAGCTTAGCGGCGGATACAAGAGGCTGCTCAACATCGCGTGCTCCCTCGTGAACGACCCGGCGATAATATTCATGGATGAGCCGACCGTGGGCCTCGACCCCGCGATAAGGAAGCTCCTGTGGGAAAAGGTCAAGGAGCTGAAACACCAGAACAAGACAATCTGCCTCACAACGCACTACCTCGACGAGGCACAGGCACTGTGCGATTACATCGGAGTGCTCGTGAACGGCAGGCTGATTGTGAAGGGCGAGCCGATGGACCTGATAAAGAAATACGGCGGCTACAGGATACTGGTGATGAAGGTCGACCTGCCTCTCGCGGAGGAAGACACGAATGCGATAAAGAACACGTTTGAGGGCTCGCAGACAACCGTGATGGGAAACACGATAGTCATTTCGTTCCACCAGGAGCACTCGCTCGAGAACATATCCCTGCTCACGCAGTGGCTTATGGACAGGGGTTATAGCGTGACAAGCTCTATTGTGAGGGAACCTGAGCTCGAGGATGTTTTCCTCAATGTAACAGGGGACAGGATACGGGGCGAGTGAGATGCTGGGAATCCTCAAGGCTCTGAAGGAGGCCGTGCAGTCCGTGCCCGGGTACAGGCTCTTCTCGCTCGCGGTTAAGGAAATCAACCTGATAAAGACACAGAAAATAGCCCTCGCGCTCATACTGCTTTACCCTGTAATCGTCATCGGGACCCTAGGGATGGCATTCTCCGGGAGCAGCGGCATAAGCAATGTCGATGTGGCGTTCTATGCCCCGCCAGACCTGAAAGGCTTTGACACGAATGGGTTCATTTCAAAGATAAACCAGACAAAAACAGTGAACCTGATAATGGCGGGCAGTGAAGGGGCGGTGAAAAAGGCGATAATGCAGCGCAGGGCGAGGGTCGGGCTGGTAGTGCACGAGCCTGAATCCACGAACGGGCGCTTCGTTGTCGACCTGCTCTCGGACAACTCGAACATTGTGAGTTCTGAATTCTTCTTCCAGCTGGCCTACAACTCCATAAGGAGGGTGGGATTTGAGACCTCGCGCGAGGCGCTCAACGCGATATGGCAGAACCTCACAAAAATAAAATCCGGCCTGGGGGCGGAAGTGGAAAGGGTAGACGGCTTCATGCAGCAGCTGGACGAGAGCAAGGTGAAGCTACTTGACCTGAAAAAGAGCGTGAATGAAATAGACCTTGCCGACCTGCGGCAAAAGCTCGCGAAGCAGGAGGACTCCATTGTGGAAATGGGGAAAAAAATAGATGCGGTCAGTTCCAAGGCGAATTCATTCACGGCCTTCGGGGACACGGAGTTGTAAAAGCTAAAGACCTCTAGTTAAAAGATAACGGAATACATGGAAACGCTGAAATCAAACATAGACGACATTAAAATGCTCAGCAATGAGCTTGAGCAGTACAAGGAAATTTTCGCCCAGAACCCTTCAGCCCTGAGCGCCTACACGAAGCTCGCCTCGACCGGGAGCCAACTGTCACAGTCAGACTCTGCATTGAATGCAATAGACATGCATATGCAGAATGCAATCGAGGAAATGTCAAAGGCAAAAAGGGATTTGTCGCAGATAGCGGTTGACCTTGAGGGAGTGAAGCAGGACCTCGGCAAAAGCAACGAGGACATGGGGTATTTCAACAGCCAGCTTTCAGCCCTCGGCGAGACAATCGACAGGGTGAACTCTCTCATAGAGAATTCGCTCGCGACAACGGACAGGGTGAAATCAGACCTCGATGCCAGCAGGGAACTGATGGACGGGTTCATAGCAAAGCTGGACGAGCTGCAGGCGCTCAGCCCGGATTTCCTCTCGAACCCCGTGATAATCAACAAGGTAAATGTTTACGGCGCCACCAACCTAGAGATAATGACGCCTGTAGCGATTGCGCTGGTGCTGCTGCTCACTACAATACTCCTCACGGGGGTTTCATTCATAGTGGAAAGGAACGAGGGGGCCTACTCCCGGCTCATTATTTCCACGACCAGCAAGATGACGCTCTTTGCGGGAAAAATACTTGGCCAGCTGATATTCGTGGTCGCGGAGGCCGCGATAATACTGGCATTCGCGGTCTTCGGGTTCGGGGTGAAAGTGTCTGCGCCGCTGCCCGACCTTTTCATCGCAATATGCATCATCGCAACATCTTTCATAACGCTCGGGCTTTTCATTTCAAACTACACGCGGATACAGTCAACGACAATACTAGCGGGCCTGCTCATCGTAATCCCGATGATTTTCATAAGCGGCATAATAATACCTGCAGAGCTGATGAGCCCGGAGATACAGCGCACGGGGGCCGAACTGCCCCTGAGCCTCGGCGCGATGATATTGACAGAGCTTATCGTGAAGGGCACGCCACTCGCGGCGATGTGGCTGGAATTCGCGAAGCTCCTCGCATCATCTGCCTTTTTCACGGCTTTCACGCTCATGAACAGAAACCTCTGAGCACCGCGGGCTGAAGTCCTGCGAAGCATTTCCGACAACGGAACACGGGACAGCCGAAAATTTTCGGGACAATGACGCCCTATTGTGCCGGAAGGAGGAGATATTCCTCGCTCAGAGCCTGAAGAACCCGAGGTAAAATGTAAAAATCCCAATCATTGCCAGCAAAAAAGCAATGTAAAGCATGAGGAGGATGAAGCTCACTGCAGACCCGACACTGAATGCCTTCTCGAAAAGGCCTTCAAGGAAATAAAGGTAAAGGGCTGCGCCGAGAGGCAAGGTTATGATGCCGGCAAAGGCAAAAAGGGGCAGGGTAACAACGAGCATGAGCAGGGAGCACGAGGCGAGGATGAAATAATTTGAAGCAACCACGGCCCTGAGCGAGCCTTCCCTTGAAAAAATCCGCGAGAATGCAAAAATCACCAGCGAGGAAGCCGGCAGTGAAACTGCAAGGCAGAAAAAGGCCTCGGCAGGCAGTGCGAGAGAGCCAAGAGAAAACTCTATCACTTTCAAGAAAGAAAGGAAAAAGCCGAGGCTTGCGGACAGGAGGATGAATTCCGCAAAAACAATCGCGAGCGCTGCAAGGGAACGGCCAACACTTATGCCCTCTTCCGCTATCACACCGATTGGCTTGTAAAATGTGATAACGTCAAGCATTTCTCGCAGCGCAGCCATGCTTACAATATGCCGCCCAAAAATAAAAGGCTTTTGGAAGCAGGCGGGATTGAGGCTATTTCGAAAAATAATTTATGGAATTTCTGAAAAAAAAAGCCAAAAAGGGCCCAATCAAAACAAATAAAACACTTTCGACAATTGACGTAATATGTGATGAAGCTGGGGTTTACATCAAATGCACATCCAATGAGCAATATTTATATGGTTTAATGGCGATTTAATGTATGGTGATGTCATGAATGCCAACCTTGGCGCGCCTTACCAGGCGATAATTTCCAGAGTAATCGAGAAAGGCTATGCCGCGAGCCAGACTGAAGTGTTAAGGCAAGCACTGCTCGCCTATGAAAGGCAATTGGAAATGGAAGAAGTAATGCTCGTGAACAAAGCGGTTGAATTTGAAATGAAGGAAATCAAAGCCGGGAAAATAAAGACCTATACCCACGAGGAAATAAAGAAGAAACTTGGAATGTGATTCGATGAGGGCAATCTATTCCGAAAAGGCTGAAAAAGCACTTGAAGAAATGGACACGCCCCTGCAGGAATTATTGTACGGCACATTGAAAAGCTTCAAATTATCCCGCCAAGAAGGCACATGAAATGCGGCCTGCCATACCTTGTTGAAGAGGTTACAAAACAGGCAAGAATAATTTACCAAGCTGAGAGCGATAAACTCTTTATTTTCCGCTGCTTTGCCAACCACAAGGAATACGAAAAATGGTACAAAAGCTACAAGTGAACCAAGAAATCGCAGACCACTGATTCGCCGCGCAATAGAAATATATATTAAAGGAGGAATCTAATCCTATTAGTGAAAGATAATAAGCTGCCGGGTTTTTTCGGCATCGGTATTTGAGTTGCTCCAGTGGTGTTCATGGGCATTTCCGAGCAGATTGGCGGTTTCTACTCAGCAATAGAGGACAAGTTTTATGGAGCCATGGATTTCCTCTCGGACAGGGGCCTGCCCGTTTATGCGGTGATTGACCCGGTCGAGGAAAGGGGCGTGCCTTTTTTCCCTCTCGCTGCCGCATTGCTGTTGCTTCTTCTTTTCCTGCTTTACGGCTTCCTTTTCCTGGCAAAGGGCGAAGTCACGATGACGTTGTCACTCACGGACAGTGACACCGGGGCAACGCTTTCAGGGGTTTCCATTTCAGCGAAGGACGAGGCTGGAAAGCCCGTCGACCTAAGGTCAAGCACTTTCAGCGACGGCCAGTCGGTTACAATCAAGCGCAGCATCGGCGCGAGGCTGGTTCTCGAGGCCTCGAAGGAAGGCTATGAGAATGCCCTGAAGAATGTTTACTTCGACAAGCAGGACAAGCCGGTTTCAATCAGCCTGAAAAAAATCAGGGTGCAGATTGCGGCAGAGCTGAGGCTCTCGGATTCGAGGACAGGCGACCCAATTGCAGGCGCGGACGTGAAGGCGACTATTTCGGACTCATCCGAGATACAATGCACCGAGAAACCCGGCAGCCCTGGCAATTATGTTTGCGCCGGGGCATTTGACGGGGAAAAGGCGAGGGTGACCGTGGCTCACCCTAATTACGAGCAGAAGGAGCTCGACGTCACTTTCAGGAACGGCATTCCGGAAGACCTGGAGCTGAACGCAAAGGCTGCGCTGCTGATGGGCCAGGCGAGCCTCGTGGTCAGGGCCTTTGACGCGGATACAAAACAGCGCCTCGGCAATTTCACCTTGCAGGTTTATGACGCGAAATCCGGTGAGCTTATACTGGACACGACCGAAACCGACAATGACGGCGAGCAGATTGTGAAGGTGCAGAGGGGAATTTCCGCGAGGGTCGTGGTGGAGAAGCAGGATTACATTTCATATGACTCGGGCATTGTGGGCGAGAACCAGACATTGCTCTCGGAAGAGGTAGTGAAGGAAGCTTACCTAAAGAAAGGCGGGAACGACATCACGGTGAGCATCATTGACGCGGCAGGAAAGCCGCTTGCTGGAATCACTGCAACGCTGTTCAATGAAAACGGCGAAGTGGCCGGCCAGGCGGAGACGGGTCTAGCGGGCGAGGCCCTGTTCAGGGGCCTTGACCCGAAAGTGAAGTATTATGCGAGCGCGTGGCAGGAAGGCTCCCTGCCTGCGGCCCAGGCGGTTGACCTGTCGAAGTCGAACATTGCGAGGCTGACAATGCAGAAAGGCACTGCATCGAATTCAGGCAACCTCACGGTTTACACTGCGGACGACAAAGGGGCGCCGGTGAATGACGTTGCCCTGAATTTCTTTTTGGAGGACGCGAACGGGACAATTCCCCTGGGGATCCCGCCGCAGAAAACGGACGCGGGAGGCAGGTTCTCTACCATAGCGCCGCTGAACTCAACAGTCATTGTAAAGGGAGCGAAGGATGCCCTTGAGGGCGAGCAGAAAACAAAAATCGCCGATACCTTCAAGAACGAGGCTTTCATTACAATGCGCGAGCCAGGCACAATCATAAAGCTCACTGCCCTCGACAAGGACGGCAAGGAACAGGAAGGCGGATTCCTTTCGGTGGTGGGGGGCAACGACATACTTTTCGAGGGGCCTTATGCAAAGGGCGGGATAATGTTCAATCCGAAGGGCAACAAGTATGTCAAGGTTGTTTACAGCGACGGCAAGGGCAGTTCGTTCGAGGAAGAGGCGTATGTTGAGGGCAGGACAGAGGTAAGCGTTTCCCCGAACGGCAGCAAGGGTGCGGGAACAGCGCCGGAAATCGAATTTTTGGGGATTTATTCGGTTGACGGAAAAAAGCTCGATGGCATGGTAAAAGGGGAAGATGCCTACCTGAATTTCAGGGTTGCGTTCGCGGCAGGCACCTCGAAAAACGGAATCCATGTCCGCATAGGAAATGACAACGAGGGCTTTGCGGATTCGCAGGACGCGGGCATCACGGGATTT
Organism: uncultured archaeon; assembly: GCA_902386385.1. Classification (GTDB taxonomy): domain Archaea; phylum Iainarchaeota; class Iainarchaeia; order Iainarchaeales; family Iainarchaeaceae; genus CABMIU01. Next base: position 12,375 of record CABMIU010000017.1, on the reverse strand, counting down.
TCAGCGACCGGGGCGAGCAGCTTCTATGGAAGGAGCTATTCGCCGCAACCCGCCCCGGGCTTTGAGGGACTTGATTTCGAGAACTCAGGGAGCGACGGGAAGTACAACAAGTGGCTCGAATTGTATTTCACCAGCCCAGGCGAGAAAATTGTGAAGGTTAGGGCGAAGGCGAAGGAAACCGCATCGAGCCCGGAGATTGAAGTGCATTACAGGGCGTGGAGCAATGTGGGCAGCCTCATTTACAGGACCCCGCAGGACACGGAGCTGAACCTGCAGCAGTTCACGAAGGCGAGGACATCATTGTACGCAGAAACAAACACCGGCAAGGCAAGGATACTGGACAGGTCCGCTCAATGCAAGAATGAATTCTGCGCCTCTTACAAATTCATCGGGAGCGATGGCACAGAACAGCAGCCGGAAAATTTCAGGGCGTCCCTTGGAACGGTGTATGCGCTGGAAGTGGCCTTGCAGCCGGGCCTTGCGGGGAACGTTACGGTGAAAGCCACAACGCAGAGGCAGAGCCCGAAAATAGGCTTCCAGGGATTCGCGATAAATGATTACTCGAGTTTCCCGGACCTCAACAGCCAGGACACGGGCGTGAAGGTAGATAATGTGCCAGTGCAGGCTTCCGGCGGCCAGCCTGTTGCAGTGAGGCTTTTCTTCAAGCCGTTCACAACGGAAAACGCATCCGTTGCCCTGCAGCTCATCTCAGGAGAAAAAGTATTGAACACGCAGTTCGGCTTCAACGTTTTCAGGGAAAAAGCGGTTACAATGAGGACAGTGCCCGACCAGCCAGTGTTCGGCGAGGACTTCGCGGTAATGGTTTATGGCGACGACAAAACCCCGATAGAGGGGGCACAGGTAAGGCTTTCCGGAAGCGATGGCTCGCACCTGCTCACAATAGCAGGAAGCGCCAGCGCGAACAAAGGCGCGGGGGGCCGCTACCTCGTGAAGAACACTTTCTCTTCTGGAACGATAAAATATGAAATCAGCGCCGACGGGTTCAGGACACTCAGCGGCACAATCGACATTTCGAGGGGCGGAATTCTCAGGTTCGGGCAGGCAAAGGCAGGAATCACAATCCCGAAAGGCCAGAAGTCGGGGGACGGGCAGTTCGACCTCTCAAACCTCTCAGGCCAGGGAGTGAGGGACCTCGCTTTTGAAGTGAAGCCTGTTGGCCAGTTGCCGGAAGGGATGGAAATAAAGGCATTGCCGTTGCAGTCAATTGGCCCGAACTCTACCCAGAAGGTCGGCATCACTGCAACGTATTCGGGAACAAAGGATTCTGCCCACGCCGAGGCGACGATTGTTGGCCGGGGCAGGACTGATTCTGGGCACCTCGTGACTGCAGAGATTCCTGTTTCAGTGGATTACAACCCGAAGATTCCGCAGGATTGCATGGAGTTCAGCAAGGACAAAATTGTGATATTCATCGCATCGGGCTCCGATGCAACAGGGTATAACAATGCAGGATACGGAAACTCGCGCTATGGCACGGGCGCTTACGGCAACACAAGCTATGGCAGCGGGGCGGCATACAACAGCTATGGAAGCGGCTACGGGAGCCAGCCGATTTACCCCGACAGCACAGGGCAAAGCCAGCCAGGCGTGCTGTCAGGCACCGGAAGCGGCAGCCAGTACGCTGGCCGCAACAGCAGCCCGTACTCGCAATCCGGGAATTATGGGGACACTTACTCAGGCTATTACGGCTCGAACATGTATTATGGTTCCCCCTATGGAGGAAGCTACAGCGGGGCAGGCGGCTACGGGGGATACCCCTCGAATTATTACCGCTACAATGGATATGGCACGACAACACAGGACGTGTTCACAGCAAAACTCGCTGAAAGGCAGGAATGCCAGATACCCCTCGACCTGAAGCCGGAAGTGATTCCGCAGAGCCAGGGGCAGTTCGGCCTCAATCTCGAGTCAGGGGCCATAAAGCTGACGCCGCAGCAGGCAAGCTCAGGCACAACCGCAAGGAGGACAGACACGCAGGAAGTGCTTGTCACTGTTACAAACAGCATGCCGCGCAACTACGCAACGCAGGAAAGGTTCGGGTTTGACATAGTGTTCAAGATGGATGGCTTCGAGAAGAGCCTGCCGGTGGATGTGGTTGTCTGGAACCCTACATATGCACTGGAAGTGGTGCGCAATGTGGAGCTCTACCTAGGCCCGGATGACAGGGGAAGGATGGCCGCCCAGGTGCCGCTGTTCGCGACGAATGTCGGCCAGTCAACGATAGAGAACATCGATTTCCATGTTTCAAGCGCAACCTCGAGGGGCAACATAGAATTGCAGGTCACCCCGCCTTTCCCTATACAGTTCCTCCAGCCGGGGCAATCGATAATGCCGCCAAAGACGATAGTGGCGCAGGTAACGCGCAATGAAAAGACGACGCTGAGCGAGACAAAAGAGCTCGAGATAACGGGTGTTATTGACGGCAGGACATTCAGCTTCGGCCCGGTTTATGTCACGGCGCACGCATCCGCATCGCAGTGCCTTACAGTGGTGCCCGGCAACATCAGCTTCTTCTCGGCAAAAACAGAGGGTGCACTGGCAAAGGAAATAACCCTGAGGAACACCTGCAGCGAGGAAGTGCGCATTGTGGACATCTCTAGGCCCTCAACAGGGAATAATGTGCTCTATGTCGCGCCTGTGGGGATGACGTTGCCGCCGAACTCGGAAACAAGGGCAAACCTCGTGCTAGAGGCAAATTCGCCATTCCAGGGGCCCGCTACATTGTACCTCAAGGGTCTCCTTGTGAGGAGCGGCGCCCCAATGGATTCCAACCCTGTTTTCGTCGACCTCAAAATCGGGCCCGCAACCCTCAGGGGAACTGGTGCGAGCGAGCCAATGACACTGAAAGTGTGCGAAGATGACACAGGGAAAGAAACAAAGAGCGTGAGGTTCCCCGTGATTGCCTCCGGCACCAACGCGACGTGCGACGCGGCTTACTGCGATGCAGTCCAGCTTTCGGCGTTTATCGCGGCGAGGATTGAGGAAACAATCAATGACGCGCAGAAGCAGGTGCAGAACAGGAGCGCGGAAATACAGAAGGCGGACTGCAGCCAGATTGACATCGCAAAGGGATACTGCTCCTTTGACAAAATCGGCGTTAAGCCGAAACAGTTCTTTGTTTACCTTTCGCACGACAATGTTTCGCCGCAGCTCCTGAAAAAGGCCCTGGAGCAGAGGCAGGGCTCGGCAAAGAACTATTCGGTCGATTACCTCCCTGAATCCGGCAATGTGGGGGATTACCTCGGGGGATACTCGCAGGTGCTGCTGAACAGCCCGCTCAGGGGATGCGGACTTTACTCGGTAAGGCTGAGCGGCGCGGTAAAGGTCGAAGGCAACCGCATTGTGCCCGACCTCATGAACATACTCGTCGACCTCTCCACCGACGACGGCAAGGCGGGAAAGCAGCTCACGGAGCAGTGCATCGCGAAAGTGCAGAATACCAACAACTTCCTGCCGCGGGACGAGGGCCTGACTCCCGTAACAAAGATGGACACATGGCTCGGTGTCGCGGAGGCGAAGGACAAGGCACTCGAGGATGTTTCAACCGATGTGGCAAAAACCATATTCGGCTCTGACAAGCGCGCGGTAACAGGGGACATTGCGGCAAACAAGCTTGCCCTGCGCCTCGGGAAAAGCGAGGGTTACCTCGTGAAAATAGAGCTAGAAAAAGGGATTTCACAGGACAACCCGGTGACAGTGAACGCATTCGTGCGCGAATCCATTGACAAGGAAGGGAAGGAACAGAAGGACCTCGCAAAGAGCGCCGGCCAGGCGATAAAGGGCCTGCGCGAGAACAGCTTCGAGGGATGCATAGGAAGGGATGAAAGCTACCTCATGCTGAAGAGCGCGAAGGACAACCCGAAGTTCAACATCGAGGCGGAAACCCCGCTGCAGGTGCGCTACGGCACGGCAAAGGAAGAGGCGACGTGCAGCAATGTCCGCGTAACAAGCGACATAAAGGAAACATTCACCCTCACGGGCCAGAAGGCAACAGCATTCGACGGCCTCTATGCTCTGACGGATTCCCTGCCCGCGAGCCCGTTCTTCAAGGCAGCATCGGTACCGGGGCAGGCGGACAATTCGACGCCACAGCCGACCTTTGAGCTGGAGGCCAAAAAGCTTGATGAAAAAACCAACAGGTTCGACGGCAACGCGCGCGTCTGCGTAATAGGCAGCGGCCAGCTCCAGAACGCACAGGGAAAGGAAATAACCGTGACAGCAACGAGAAAGCAGAGCGGGGAACAGGGAAAAGGGGCGCAGAAAGCAACAACGAACATCGGCCTCGCGGTGTGCGGGATACATCCGCTGGCGTTCATGGAAAAAATCAATGGAAAGCCTGAAACAAAGCCAAATGAATACTATTATGCGACATTCATCTGGAAAGGCCTGCCTGAAAGCATAAACATCAGCAACCTTTCAAAAATAAGCAAAATCAATGAAGCATATACCAAGGCAAGCAGTGTCCCAGGCGGCGGAAAGCCTGGCGTGGTTGCTGACCCTGAATCTGTTGCAGCAAAGAAAAAAGCCTCTAATTATTACCTTGGGGCCTGCACTGCAACAAGCCTGATAACCTCGCTTGCAAGGCCGATGATTGGCTGGGCAGCGGCATTGTTCAGCGTGGCTGCGGATTGTGTTGTGCCATATGTTGCACTGAGGGCTGAAGTGGACCCTAATTTCAAGAATGTTACTGACGCGATTTCAAAGTTCATGCCGGGATTCATAAAGAAGCCTCTTGAGTGGGTCGGGACAGCAGTAAATACGGTTCTCAAGCCGGTGCAATGGGCGCTGAAGCTGCTTGGAACAGCGACCGGCCTTGAAAAGGCGGAACAGAAACAGGCAGCTGCTGCATCGGGCCAGCAGAACCCTAATGAGGGAATTATTGCGAGTTTCATATCTGCGGATGCGCTCAAGGACCTCATAGTGTCAAGCTTCAATGTATTCGGAGGAAAAATAGTTGATGATGCGGCGTTCACGTCAAAGCTGGAGGGCACGGGGGCGGCTGCAATACCAGAATACATTTCAAAGATGAGTGCAATAACTGGCAACATTGGCTCAAGCATGAAGGGGGAGCTTGCAAAGAAAATGTTTGGGGCAGCAGATTACAGGACTGCAGCTCCAGAAGTGCAGGCATTCCTAGATGATTTCGTTGACAAAAAAATCGTCCCGAACATGAATGAGGACCTGCTCAAAACACTAGAGGCCAACAGGAAATACGGCTTAAGCCCGAGCCGGCCTGGAGTCACGGCAAGTGTCAGCGTGGATGAAGCGCAAAAGGTAATAACAGAAATGACCCTGCCGAGGACAGAAATAGCCGCGATGGCTGACACGGACCTGCTTGCGAAACTCAATACTGCGAGACAGGTTCCTGGGGGAGGAAAAACCGCGACTACCCCGGGATTGAGCGATGCCGCGCAAAAGGACGTAGTTGAAAAGACGGTTGCCGAGGCTATTGACTCTGCTGGAATAAAGAGCATGCCGCGGACTGCGATTACACAGAATGTTGCAATGACACCGCCAATCACAAATCCGCCAACAACGACAGAGATTCAAGCGGCTGCTGATGCCGCAAGGGACAAGATGGCCAATGATATTGTCAGGAAGCTTGAGACAAAGATTGGGAAACAATTTGGAACTGGAGACAGGACCGCACTTTTAACCGAACTTAAAGCCACGCCATTAAACGCAAGCGGATACACTCCAAAAGCAGTAATTGCGCCAATCGCCCCGCAGGCAACAACAGTAACAGTAACAGGTTACAACATAGAAATTCCAGAAGACCAAGTCACTTCAGCAATGAATGAAATGGAATTAAAGTTTAAGAGCAAGCTGAGCGAACTCCTTGACGCAAAGTTAAAAGGCGCACCGGTTTCGCCTCCTGCAGATGCATTAGATGAACTTGACAAGGTGGCGGGCAAGAAAATGGTTTCATCCGCAGGCGAAACAGCAAAAGCAAAGGCGGATGTGAAGGACGCAAAGCCTAAGCTCTTAAGCTGGAAAGGCGGGCTGCTGTTCCTCAAGAACATACTGAAAGAAGGCGCGTTCGGCCTGCTCTCAAACTATATTGGCATGAAGGCTTATGACTGGTCTCTTGTGAACAGCACTACAAAGGCAAAGCCAGTTGCAAAGGGGAATGAAAGGGAGAATTTCGCGGCAAGCCTGCAGGCTTCGCTGCTCGGCACCACCTACAAGGAAACGGCGGGCACAAACAAGGAAATAATGAAATACAGGACCTACAAAGTGAAAGTGACCACCTCTGCCGGCGGAGGCAACAGGGAAATAACACTCGAACTCGCAACAGAGGGAATACCAAAAGGGGCGCCACAGGAAAGGGTACTCGATGACTGCACAAATCCCGGATTTGACCGGGAAATGTCGGAAGTGTTCCCCGGAATGATTCCTGATGTCAGCACTGCAACAAATTTCCCGGAACCATTCCAGAAAGACCCTAATGCGATGGAAGCCCATATTGAGATAGCCAAGAGCTACCTAAAGAAGCAGCCGAAAGGCGAGACGTATGCAATGCTGATAGCGCAGGCAACCAGAAATGACCTTGCCGCATTCAACAAGGAAACAATCCTGAACCTGGAGGCGCTTGTGACGACCATAGGGATAGTGAAAAGCGGCATCGGCATTGACAAGAAATACGGCGAATTCTACATATTCGGCTGCGACAAGAAAAAACAGGCCACAAGCGGAACCCTTGCAAATGCAAAATGCGCCTCAGACAAATTTGTGAAGTATGCCATGAATGAATGCGCCCCAAGGAAAACAGACCCGGCGTGCTACTTTGAAACATATGAAAAGGACTCTCAAAACGAGCAGGGCGGGTACTGGCCTGTGACGCCACAGGAATTCACGCAGATTTATAACAAGTGGGCCGGACCATACGCAGCAGTGCTTTCAACAAGCTGAAAATATACCTCTGCCAAAAAAAGCAAATCCAATTTCAACGACCTTTATTCCACATGGGCGGGCTACGCCTGGCAGGCGTCGTGAAATCCATATTCGCTGCAATTATATATTTCTTAATACTAATTAATCCCTCATGAACTGCAAACCCGCGGGGTGCCTCATGGACATCAAATACAGGGGCAGGGCTTTTTGCCGCAGCACGAGCAGGGGCTTCACGCTTTTCACCGCCCTCGTCGCATTCATCCTCATCGTGCTCTCGATGCTGCTCGTGCAGTCGATGGTTTCCACCGAGCGCAGCATCTCGGAGGTAATAACGGATGTTTCACAGCACGAGACAATGATGGCTGTCGCGGACCTTTCGCGTGCCGACGCACTGCAGGTCTTCAACTATTACCTGCGCGCCGATATCGAGGATTATGTGGGCAGGAAGGACAGCCCTTACCAGTATTTCAAGAGCGACCCGGCGGGATGGAAGGGCCTGCAGCAGGAGTTCGCGAAGAAACGGTTCGGGGGCAGCACGATAAACGTGCCCGGGCAGGCCCCGCAGGAGTCGTCGCAGTTCGCCTGGAGGGTCGCTGGCCACATGATTAACCTGCTTGAGACGACTCCCGATGCGAGGGGATACAGCATCACCCTCGACAAGCCGGATGAGGCGAAGATGCGGGACACGCTGCAGAAGGTTTTCAGCCAGGAGGCCGCAAAGGACGAGTTCTTCGAGGTCATAGGTTGCCCTGACGGGAAGTACACTGGCTGCGTGGGCACTTTTTACGTTACAATCGACCTGAGCGAGGCATCCATGGACCCGATAACGTATGAGTCTTTCCCCCTTGTCAAGGTGCAGGAGATACAGACCGGCAAGACCCTGAAGGAGGCGATACTGCCGAGGGGAAAGTTCAGGGTATATGTGCCGGTGCGGATGTTCAAGGCATTGGCCGGCGCGAGGGAGGTCGCCTATGACGGCGGCCTTTTCAGCGACACATTCAGCGTGGGCGGCTCCACAAGGGCTGAAATGGAGGCAAACCTGAAAGCACAGGTGGATGCAATTGTGAGCAGCCTCAAGCTCAATGTAGAGGACAACGGCTTTCTTCTTGAGAGCCACAGCGAGATGGCGTCAGTGTCAAAGGATGACAAGGGAACCCCTGACCCAAGCGACGACACCGAAAAAATATACGGGTTCACTGTAACGCTGAACTTCAGGGAGAAGAACGATGCATACATGGTGAGCAACAACGGCGAGCACATTTACGCGGTGAACCTCATACGGAACTTCACTTGAATTGTTTGGCGGCAAGCTCGCTTGACCAGAGGATTGGCAGCAGCCATGCGGAGCGGCCTGCCGAGTCCCGAGGGACGAAGACATGGCAGGCCTGGCCAAACCTTTTCACCGGCTGAAAGCCAAGGTTTTTAAATTTGAGAAAACAATCATAATAGGGCATCGTTAATTGATATATTGTATTAGAGATAAAAGAAATAAAGAAAAATTCCGGAAAATATAAAAGAAACAATGGCAGGCATAACAAGCGGCTTTGCCGGGTTAATTGCAATTGATGGCTGAGTGGGCAGATGGCGCGAAACTCCGGTTCTGAAAAAAACTTTTACACTTCCATCGAGGATGGGTATTATTCGTGCCTTGACTGGATTCAGGACAAGGGCCTCCCGGTTTACAGCGTTGTTGACGCGATTGAGTCGAGGAACATCCCTTCTTTCCCGGTAGCAGTTGTCCTTGCCCTTGTTCTGCTCGGGATTATTTTCTACGGCGCAGCTGCTGCGTTCACCCAGGGCGCTGAGCTTAATGTACTTGTGCAGGACTCTGAAGGGAGCCCTGTCGGCGGGGCGATGCTTTCCGTTTCCGCGGGCGGGAAGGAATTCGACTCGAAGCAGACTGATGATTCAGGAAAGGCTTTGCTGCTCGTGCCCCAGGGTTCCGAAGCCGGCATTGCAGTTTCCAAGGCAGGGTACAAGGAAAACTCGCAGCCTTACACCGCAAAGGCAGCGGGCGAGAGCCTCACAATAACCCTGCGCCCGGAGAGCACCAGCTCGAAGAAAACGATTAGCCTGCTCGCTGACGGCACCACGAGGGCATTCAGGGATGTGGATGTCGAATTCACATGCACGGGCAATGCAAATTTCAGCCAAAAGGCAAGGAGCAGTTCAGGCACACTGGAGATTGATGTCCCGAATGACTGTGATGTCCTGAAGGCAGCGACGGCAGGGGATTATCGGGTCACAAAGGACACGGTTTACCTTTCATCGGATGACACTTACAGCATTTACCTCGCGGAAAGCGAGGGGGCCATGGGCAGTGCTGTTGTCGCGGCAAGGAACGATGCTGGGGAGCCAATCGCTGGCGCCGATGTTTCGCTTTACACTGTCACGCCTGAAGGCCTGCCTGGCACATCAATAGACAGGAAGCAGGCGAACGCTTCGGGCACGGCATCATTCAATTCCGTCCCTGTGGGGAAATATTACGCGGTGGCTTATGACAACACGGGCGTTTACGCGGAATACTCCGGCCTCGCTGAAGGCGCCGTGCAGGAGATAATGAAGGGCCAGGCAACGCAGTTCGCGATCGTGATGAGCCAGAACATCGCGGGCAAGATAAAGATTTCCCTGAGGGACAAGGCAACAGGGGAGAAGCTCGCCAATGCATCGGTGAAGCTATCGAAAGGCCAGACCGAGGTAAAGACAAATCCAACGAATTCTGACGGCTATGCAGAGTTCACGGTCGGGGAGAACATCGATTATTCTGTTTCGGTCGACAAGGCAGGTTATATGCTTTACAGCACGAGTCTCAGGCCCTCGCAGGACACCCGCGAGATAAGCATCGAGCCGGCGACATCCGAGAACAGCCAAAGCCTTTTTGTTTCTGTCGTTGACGAGCTCGGGAACCCGATTGAGAGCTGCAGGCTCAAGCTCAAGAACAATGCCGATGGCTCGCTCGCTGCCCCGGAGGTTGTGACCGGAATTGACGGCAAGGCCGTTTTCGGGAGGATTCAGGACGGGGCGTATTACGTTTACGCTGAAAAGCCTGGCTTCGGTAACAAGCAGAGCGACACAGTCAATGTCGTGGCAAGGCAGCAGAACAGCATCAAGGTGACAATGCCGATAGGCTTTGGCACTGTCAGCGTGGGCGTCGTGAACGCGGAAGGCAAGCCAGTGACAGGGGCGAGCGTCAGGGCGGTTGACTTTTCCACTTCGAAGGCAATACAGGACGGAAGCGTTGATTCGGACGGCAAAAAGGAATTCAGCATAAGGGCGGACAGGACAGTGTTCCTCGTCGCATCTGCGGATGGCTATGCCTCGACAACAACAGCGCCAATCCCGTTGCAGAAGGATGTTTCACTGCAGAAAACGATAGTGCTCGGCAAGCCCGTGCAGTCGATAGGCATCGAACTCGACGGCCTTTACGCGGGAGAGGAAGCGGTTTCGGATTCGGGGGCTTCGCTCTCGCCGGGCCAGAAGTACACGGCAAAGCTGAGGCTCCTTGTGCCAAAGGGAACCGCATTCGAGGAAGCCGGGGTGCACATACGAACCGGCAATGATGACTCCGGCTCTGTCGAGAAGGATTACATTTACATCACTGAAGCGAGGGGCGCTTACAAAAGCATTTCAATGGGCGCCTCTTATACCCCGAAGACAGGGCAGGGCACTGATTTCCAGCGCCTCACGACAGGCAACGCCAAGTGGGCAAACCTCGTGTTCAGGGGGGTTTCGGCGGGCACTTATGAAATAGAGGCGGACGTACAGGTAAGGGAGGACGCGAAAATAGGGGCGCCTCTCGAGGTCTCATACAGGGCATGGGGAAAATCCGGCGGATACCTGAGGGCGCCGAATGATGCGGAGCTCGCTTCCTCGGAAAGCACCGGCACAAAGCAGGGGCTTTACGCCAACGCACTCAAGAGGGCATTCACTTCAGGGCCGTCAAGCCTTTGCTCGGATGATTTCTGCTCGCGCTTTGAAATAGAGGATACCCGCGAAAAAATAACTTCCGGCGTTATTGACTCTTACTCGGGCCAGGAGGGGGCGGAGTACAGGCTCTTATTCGACATTTCGAGCGCATCGAGGAGCCCGTTTACGCAGGCGGCATTTTCGGTCAAGGACAGGACAAGCAGCATTGCAATCGAATCCTATTCCATAAGGACGCCGATGGGGGAGGAGAAAAAAGGCAGTGCGACAGGCTCCGAGGTATCTGTCGCGGCTGGCCAGATGTCGAGGGATTCGGCCATAACCGGCGAGATTGTTTTCACCGCAAAAAAGGAAGGCAGCGTGCCAATAGAGTTCGCACTAGCGTCCGACACAGGGGCAGGGAGCCAGAGCGTAATATTCCTGAAGACTATTTATTTCAAGGTAGAATCCGCAGTACAGATGAATGTGGAGCTCCTGCCGAAAGCGATTGTGACCTTCATAAACAACAACATCCTCGTGAAGGCGACAGACAGCACGGGCCAGAACGCTATTTCAAACGCGAGCGTTTCAATCAGCAAGGATGGGGTAGTAATTGCCTCTGGCGAGACAGGGATTGACGGAATGTTCGGCTACACGCTTTCAGCCCCGGCCGAGGGCAGCACAATAGGAATTGCGGTAGAGAAAACAGGCTACAAATCCGTTGGGCGCGAAATAAAGGTGACCCCGAACATCATCGGCTCACAGCCGGAAACACTTGCGTTCCAGCTCACTGTCGGCGCGGGAGATTTCAAAACCATAAGCGCGAACCTCTATAATTTTGCATTGGTGCCGCTCGAGATTGAGGGCGTGCAGTTCGGCAAGGAATTCGACGGATACGCTGATTTCACGGTTGATTCCCCTGCACAGGGGGATGTGCTCGCGCCAGACTCGAATGTTGAAGTCAGCGGCACCCTGAAGCTTGGCCAGAGGGGCAGCGGAATAAACAAGCCTGTTTCAATCAGGGGCTCGCTGAAGATAAAGCTCGTGAACAGGGAACTGCAGCAGAGATGGGTCGCATCCCTGCCGGTAAAGGTCGACATAGGATTCGGGGGGGAGGTCGATGATTCCGCATGCTTTACCCTGAATTCAGCGGACTGGAAAATAAGCGGCTCGCCAAGCGAAACCAAGACGCTTGAAGTGGGGCTCTCGAACACGTGCGCAAGCGGCGGGGAAAAAGTCAGGCTGGATAACCTCTCAGCGAGGATTGTGTCCGGCAGCGGAGACCTGCTTGGAAAATTCAGGGCAAAGAGCAGCATCGAGGGCAGCGGCCCCGTTGAAATAAATAAGGCATTCAGGGTAATTGCAGAATCCGTGCCTGAAGGCGCAGAGGAGAAAATGGTTTTCGAATACTCGCCTGAAAGCGTGATAAGCGGAAAGGCCGATGGAAGGATAGAGGTGCAGGCTGAGCACAAGACTTCCTCAGGGAGCCAGAAGCTCCTGCAGAAGATAAATGTCACAATAACGATAAACAGCCTCGGCGAATGCGTAGAGGTTCTC
>CABMIU010000016.1 GCA_902386385.1 uncultured archaeon | reverse complement strand
CGATAGACCCAACTACAATACCGTTACTGATTGTCGGCTACGGCTTCGGATCATCATTCGTAGCGCTCTTTGCCCAGCTCGGCGGAGGGATATACACAAAGGCGGCAGATGTAGGCGCTGACCTCGTCGGAAAAGTCGAGGCAGGCATCCCTGAAGATGACCCGAGGAACCCCGCAGTCATCGCGGATTTGGTGGGGGACAATGTCGGGGACTGTGCAGGAAGGGGCGCCGACCTGTTCGAATCCACCGCAGCAGAAAACATCGGCGCAATGATACTCGGCGCAACAATGGCAGTTACAATACCGAATGTTGACCCGGTGTGGGTCATAGGGGTAATGATGTTCCCGCTCGTTGCGCGCTCTTTCGGGATAATAGCGTCAATAATCGGAATACTCTCAGTGAAGGCAAAGGAGGACGAGGACCCGATGAACGCGCTCAACAGGGGCTATTACGTTTCGGCGGGCCTTGCAGTAATAGGGTTCGCGATAGCCACGAGATGGCTGTTATACAGTGATGCATACCCGAACGCTTGGCTCAATTTCTTCCTCGCAGGAGTAGTGGGAATACTTACTTCAATCGCATTCGTTTTAATAACACAGTATTACACGGAGTACAAGTACAGGCCGACAAAATCTATTGCGGAAGCAAGCCAGACAGGGGCCGCGACCAATATAATCACAGGGCTCGCGGTGGGTTTTGAAACCCCGGCAATGCCCGTCATAGCTATCTCAATCGCAATACTCGCTTCATATCACCTCGGGTCTTCCTCGGGATTCCCGAACGCGGGCCTTTTCGGAACCGCGGTTGCGACAATGGGAATGCTCTCGACGGCGGCATACATCCTCGCGATGGACACCTTCGGCCCGATATCGGACAACGCAGGGGGCATTGTGGAAATGAGCAGGCAGCCGAAGGAAGCAAGGCAGAAAGCCGACAGGCTTGATGCAGTGGGCAACACCACGAAAGCGCTTACAAAGGGCTATGCAATAGGCTCCGCGGCGCTCGCGGCATTCCTGCTCTTCAGCGCTTACCTCGACGAGGTAAAGAATTACGGGGTAAAGCTCCTCGCAGTGGACATTTCAAAGCCGGAAATATTCGTGGCTGCGCTGCTCGGCGGGATGCTCGTGTTCCTGTTCACCGGCCTCGCAATAAGGGCAGTCGGAAGGGCCGCGCAGTACGTCATAAAAGATGTGCGCGACCAGTTCAGGGAAAAACCGGGCATACTCAAGAACAAGGAAAAGCCGGATTACGGCAGGTGCGTTGACATCGTGACAAAGGGAGCGCTCAAGGAAATGATACTCCCTGGGCTGCTCGCAATCCTCATGCCAATCGCAGTCGGACTGGCGTTCAGGATGCTCGGGCTCGGGGCCGAAGCCATTGCCGCGTTCCTGATGGTGGGAACAATGACAGGCATACTCGTCGCCACAATGCTAAACAACGGCGGAGGCGCATGGGACAACGCGAAGAAATACATCGAACTCGGCAACTTCGGCGGAAAAGGAAGCGACACGCACAAGGCAGCAGTTGTCGGCGACACCGTAGGGGACCCGTTCAAGGACACGGCGGGGCCGAGCCTGCATGTGTTGATAAAATTGCTGGCGACAATAACATTGGTGCTCGCGCCATTGTTCATCTGAAGCCGGCGGGTAAATTTTAAAAATAGGCTTAAGGGCGGCCACCCAGCCGCCAAAAACTTTTTTTATTTCCAGGCATTGGATTTTTGCCGCACGCAAATTTCACTTTCTCCTCTTCTTCTTTTTCTTTGTTGACCTCGCCTTCTTCACCTCGGCGACGAGCTTCTTCTCGACCTTGGATTCCTTTTCGAGCTTTATGCCGAACCTTTCCAGGGTCTTTCCTATCCTGCTCAAATCAAGCATTTACACTCCTCCTCAAGCCGAATCCAAGATGCTCCCTTGGACGGCAATTTAGCACAACAAGGATTTACCCATATATAAAGGTAGTGTTTTAAGGCAAATCAGGCAATGGCTTGTGCATATGGGAATGATGACAAACATCTTAATGAGGTCGAGAATTGGCAGGGCAAGAGCTGGCACCGCAGGCCTGGCAAGGCCAGGAGCTGCAGGGCAAATGATTGGTGCCTCTGCAATGGGGCCGGGGCATTTCGGAAACAACCCGGAAGGCCGCAGGTTCACGCCAGTCCAGCTACACCAGATGAGCATGAGGATGGATGAAGGGCGGAACAGGATTATCCAGCCGGCTGAAATGCATGAAAGGCATATGAGCGGAGTATTAAATGCAAGGCTCGGAGAAGTCCAGGAAGCGCTGAATGCGCGGGGAATCCTCGCAAGTGGAAGGGAGCTCCTGCATGGCAAAGAGAGGGAAAAGCATGATCTCAGGCTGCTCTTTTTCGAAGCCTTGCGCAGGGGCGAGATAAGGAACCTCGGAAACGAAAGTGAAATGCTCGCGGATTTCTACCATTATCTTGAAAGGTTCTTTGGCGAAATGAAAAGGAACCCTGAATTCACGATGATGTATCCAAAGAAGCCTGCAGAATATGCAAGTGCATCGCTCCGTGGCTTCAGGGACTCTTTTTACCCGCGGGAGTGGCAATCACTCTTGCAGGCGGTCGGCGGTTTCGCTGAAGCGAGGAAAGGAATATAGCGGCCTTAGCAACCTTTATAAATAATTGCGGGGGAGAATTGGTAGAATTCCCAGCCAGCTTTTAGCGTTTTAATCGGTTTCAGGCGGTTTTGGATTTCAGGTTTTTCTGGATTTAGTGGTTTGCATGGGACTCAGGCCCGGAAGGTGCTACAGCTCGACAAAGGACAGGGCATACACGAGGTATGCCGACACGGTACAGCACAAGAACTTCATAGGGGCAGTCCCAGGACTCAAGACAAGGCAGTTCAACATGGGCAACGGCATGAAGGAATTCGACACTGTCGCGGACCTCTGCATTGTCTGCGCCCCGCTCGGCATGCAGATAAGGGACAACGCGATTGAAAGCACGAGGCTGATGGTAAACAGGCAGCTATTCAAAAGGCTGGGCAAGGAAGAATTCTTCCTGAAAGTCAGGGCATACCCGCACCACATACTGCGCGAGAACAAGCAGGCACAGGGGGCCCATGCGGACCGTATCCAGAAGGGAATGAGCCACGCGTTCGGAAAGGCGATAGGAAGGGCGATAAGGGTAAGGGACGGCCAGGTATTGTTCTCGGTGCTCTGCATGGACGAGAACGCTGAAAAAGCCAAGGAATGCCTCGAGACCGCTGTTTCAAGGCTACCGTGCAGGATAAAGATTCACGTCCACAAGGACATCAAGAGCATAGGCACAAAGCCGAAGAAGACAAGGGACCTAAAGGAAGAGGAAGACAAGGCCGCAGCGGAAGCGGCGGCAGGCGCAGCAACGGAAGGCGCTGCACCCGCAGAAGTTGGAAAGGCGGCCGCTGGAACAGCCGGGGCAAAGACAGCAACCGGGCCGGCAAAAACGGAAGCCGGAAAGCCAGCGGCAGGCGCAAAGACAGAAGCAAAGCCTGCGAAAAAGTAATCCATTCATTCCCTTGCACCATAAACCAATTTTTAACGGCTAATGCCCAATATTCCCATTATGCCAGAACTGGCCATTGACCTGTCGGAAGCAAAGGGGTTCCTCCGCGGAAAAGGGGCAAAAACATGCATTGTGCAAATTCCCGAGGGCCTCAAAGCAAGGGCAAAATGGATTTCTGACGAGTTGTCGCAGGCATGCGAAAATGTCTTTGTGAAAATGGACCCGTGCTTCGGCGCGTGCGACCTGCCATTGCAAGACCTCAATGCCCTGAACGCGGATGCGATAATCCACATAGGGCACGAGGCAATACACCGGCCAAAGAACATTTTCTACGCCCCGCTGCGCTACGAAATCACTGACGCGGAACTCGAAAAAATCTGCGGAAAGCTGGTGAAAGAACTGCAGAAAAGGAAAATGGATTCAATCGCGCTGGTGGCGAATGCACAATTCATTCACGCTCTGCCGGAGCTGAGGAAAATCCTTTTCCGCTCCGGGATTCAAAGCAACATCGGCAAGGGAACACAAAGGGTTTGCGGGGAGGGGCAAATACTCGGGTGCAATTACAGCGCGGTGAAAGCTGTGCAGCCTTCGGTTGACGCTAATGTTTACTTCGGGGACGGGATGTTCCACCCTTTGGGCCTGCTTTATGGCACGAAAAAGCCGGTAATTGTAGTGAACCCGCTGCATGGCACTGTCGAAGAGATTCCTGAAAAAACGCGGGACACCTTCATGCGCAGGAGGTTCGCGGCAATTGCAAAGGCTTCGGAAGCAAGGAGCTTCGGCATCGTGGTTTCCGCCAAATCCGGGCAGAGGCAGAAGGAAAAGGCACTTGAGCTCAGGAAAGCTGTCGAGAGGCAGGGGCGCAAGGCATATTTGTTCGAAGCGGATTATGTGAATGAAAATTACTTCACCGGCTCCGGGGTTGATTGCCTTGTAATAACCGCGTGCAACCGGATTGTAATTGACGATTCACAAAACTGGAAAACGATAATTATAAATCCAACCGAATGCCTAATAGCGATAGGGGAAAAGACATTTGATGAATGGGTCCCTGATGAGTTTGCGTAAGGTGGAAACCATGGGCATTCCTAAAGGCGGCGGGAGAAAAAGTGGCTGGAAGATGTCTGAAAAGCAGAAAAAACTGCTCGCTGATATTGCCAGAAATAAAATTCCATCAACAGCCAAAAGAATTGCCGCGATGAGAATAGCGATTAATTCCCTCGTGAAAAAACACAGGATGACCCGAGAAGACGCTGCTGTCCGATTAGCAGAATATGCCGAAACACTTTAAAAATAATAACCGGCTCAGAAATCAATCTGGCTCGGGTCAGGCGGATAATACGCGCCCTGCCTGCGGACCGCAACCTTGCGCCCCACTTTCCTTTTCTTCGGAATAATAACATCGGTTTCGCCTGAAGTAGCCCCGCTATCCGGCAACTGTGCCTGCCCCGCACCACCCTCGCTTCCAATGTCCCTTATTGAAGTGCCGATGAAGGTGCCGCCATCCAGGTAATCTGAAAAGTTCTGGAGGTTGTTGCCATTGAGAACGACAGCAGGAATCCTGCTGCGCTGGAGTATCATGCAGCAGGCGAGGTCAAGCACCACATTCTGGCCGGGCACGGAGCCGCCCTGCATTATTAGCTGCACAAGGCGCTGATACCCTATTTCATCAAAGCGCTTCGCCTCCGCATTCACGGCCGGGTTGGAATCATAAATGCCATCCACATTGGTGAGGTTGACAAAAGTTCCGTTCAATGATTCCGCAATGAGCGCGCCAACGGAATCGGTTGTGAAGAACGGGATGTGCCCCCCGAAAACAGGAATTTTGCCCGCATCTAAAATCTCCTGCGCGCGGGAAAAATCATCAAGCACAACTTTGTGGGCATTCGGAATCGCGTTCGCGACAAGCATAGCGTTCACGCGCGTCACGTTTATTCCAGCGAGGTCCTGCATGAAATTGTTCGCACCCAGGTCACGCATTGCCCCGACATAAGAACGCGCGGTCCTGCCGCCGCCTACAACGAGCACGAACTTCTTCCCCTGAGAGTGCAGCGAGGAAATTGTGCCCGCAATCGCCATTATTTTTTCGGTGTTCGGGCCGTTCTCATCAATAATCAGCGAGCCGCCGATTGAAACAACAAAAACATTTCCCTGGACAGGCTGGCTTGCAGGCCTCGATTCCTGCTCAATCGGGTGCTCGAGGAAATCAAACATTGGAATCGTACAAGATAATTGGTTAATTGAATAAAAGGGTTTCGAATAGCCAAAACACTTGGGCAACTCAGTAAGAGTCAACAGTTAGCCCTTTTATCCTTGCAAAGTGCTCCTTGTTGCGCGTCAATACAGTAAAGCAGCCATGAGACACATTTGAATCCTTGGAAAGTCGAGTTCAAGCCCGGCTGGGATGAGCACTTCAAGAAATTCGACAAAGCCACGCGGCGCCAGATAATGAAAAAGCTTGACCAGCTGGAACAGCCGCTTCAGGCAAGGGGGCTGCATTCTTACGGGTTTCAAGTTGAAGAATCCGGGCAATACCGAATCGCTTTTGAACAAGAAGAAGAAACCCGGACAAAATATGTGCACTTCATCGGCAGCCATAAGCAATATGAGAAATGGTATAAAGGGCAGTGCAAATAAGCAGCCTTTTAATTTATTCACCCCAATTTTATCCTATGGCTTCAGGCAAGGCAATAAAGGAATAGCTTAAAATAGCCCTAATTCTCTTAGTCATAAGTATTTTTCCCTTTGGCTTCGGGACGGGCTTTATGGTTTGAATGTTGATGTGTTTTAGTAATTGTTTGGTCGTGGTTTGAATGGCAGACATCTTGGAGTCAAGTTCCTCGGACGAGGCGGTTTTCAGGAAAAAGCTAAAAAAGCTCGAGAAATTCCAGGGCCATGGCACGGAACTCATCAGTGTCTACATACCTGAAGATACTGACAGGGGAGCAGTAATGAACCAATTGACCTCGGAATTAAGCCAGAGTTCCAACATAAAAAGCCCCTCCACGCGAAAAAACGTGCAGGGAGCACTCCGTAAAATAACCGGATTCCTCAAGCAAATCAATTTTAACATCCCTTCCAACGGTTTGGTGGTGTTCTCGGGCAACATATCGGAAACCGAAGGAAGGACAGATATAAGGCTTTTCACAGTAAGGCCGGTAAAGGACCTCAGGACCAAGCTTTATTGGTGCGACTCACGCTTCCACCTAGAACCGCTCAAGGACATGCTCAAGCCAACGAGCGTTTATGGCCTTGTTACAATTGACCACAATGAGGCCACAATAGCGACGCTCATAGGAAAAAGATATGAAATAATGGGAAAATTCACCTCGGGATACAGCGGGAAAAGTCGTGCCGGAGGACAAAGTTCGCAGCGATTTCAGCGCCTGCGAGAGGAAGCGGAGCAGGACTTTTACAAGCGCATAAGCGAAAAATGCAACATGGTTTTCCTGCCTTTCGGGGACAAGTTCGCTGGCCTCATTGTAGGCGGCCCGGGAATGACAAAGCAGTTCTTCCTCGACAAGGACATGCTCGACCACAGGATAAAGAAGAACATCCTCGGGATGCTCGACACTTCGTACACTGACGAGGGCGGAATAAGGGAAATGATGCAGAAGTCTGAGCAGATTCTCAAGGACACGGATGTGATGAGGGAAAGGGCGATTGTGAACGATTTCCTCGGCGAGCTTGCAAAGGACGGTCTCGCAGCCTACGGCGAAAAAGAGGTAATGGAAGCACTCGAAAGGGGGCAGGTCGCGAAGCTGCTCGTGAGCGAGGGCATCGAATGGCTGGTGTTCAGGATTTCCAATGAAAAGACAGGCGAGGTCAAAGAGGTAATGGACAAGGACGGAAAATTCAAGATAGATAATTACCCGGATTTTGAAATACTGGAGGAAATGGACTTCCTCGATTTCATGACCGAGAAAGCGAACCAGAAAGGGACTGAATTAGCAGTAGTGTCAAAGGACTCGGATGAAGGGGAACAATTCTACTCGGGCTTCGGCGGAATCGGCGCGATGCTGAGGTATAAGCTGTGACGTCTGGTTTGTATGGGGCGCAGAATCAATAACGAATCTCTTTTCAGGGGCAAAAAACCAAGAGCATTGACGGGCTTGGCCTCGAAGGCGGAGAAGGCGAAATACAAAGCACTGCTTGGACAGCAAAGGAAAGCGGGAATCAGGTTCAAAGAAAAAGTTTTTGGATTACTAAAGAAAATAGGAAACAGAAAAGAGCCGATAAGGGTGCTGGTACTGTGTATGGACGGGGTTTTAGATTCAGTTATTACAAGCGAACATGCCAGATACTTAATAAAGCAAATGGGCATATCAAACAGGATACTTTTTTTCCCCGGTTCTTACAAGAACCCTGACCTATATAAAAAGTCAATACCAGGCAGGAAATTTTTCAGAAAATTAGACTATGTTTTAGTGAGGCACGATGTTTCTTCGACTGATTTTGTCAGCAGACAATTACAAAGTCGCTATGGTGCAACCCCGGAAGTTTTCGTGAGCCCGGCTTATACAAACATTGCTGCGCTGAGCGAGGAGAGACCGAAACAGATTCTGCTCGAAATACTGCAAAGAGAAATCAAAAAAAGGCGAAGAAACTAATCAGGCTCAACTCGTGATTTCATGACCGGTATCCTGCATTACACCACGACAACAAAAGGCATCGGCGGGGAAATAAAGAGGCGCATCACTGACTTCGCGGTCAGGGAAATAACACCAGGAGGGAAGGTTCTCGAGAACAAGATTTTCGGGGATTGGTGGCCGCCGAAGCAGGAGCCACTTGAAATTCCGCCGCAGCCCGAAGGCAAGGAACAATTGATTCTAACAATGGAGAAATTCAACTTAGACACGCATGAGGCCCTGCACAGGCTTTCGAGGATGCTGCGCACATCCGCGAAAAGGATTGGTTACGCGGGCCTCAAGGACAGGAGGGCAATCACTTCACAGCGGATTTCAATCTGGAACCCGGAGGTCGAAAGGCTGAAGGAGAGGGGAAGCCTTTACGTTGCGTTGCGCGAACCTGAGTGGAGCGATGAGAGGATTGAAATAGGCAGCCTCAGCGGAAACGAATTTGAAACCACCATAAGGAATATACAAATGCCAAAGGACGACCTCGAGAGAACAGCACAGGAATGCTTTGAGCAGATGCAGGGCGGGGTCGCGAACTATTTCGGCGAGCAGCGCTTCGGCGGAAACCGCGAAATAACCCACAGGGTCGGGAAGGAATTCATAAAAGGCAATTTTGAAGGCGCGGTATTGCTTTACCTTTCAGGCGAGAGCGAAGCCGAAGAAGAGGAAATCGCGCTCGCGAGGAAAAGCCTCCGTGAAACAGGGGATTTCGCAAAAGCACTGAAGGAATTCCCCGTAAAGTTCAGGTACGAGAGGGCCATCCTCAATCACCTCGTGAAATTCCCGCGAGATTTCGTGGGAGCGTTCCAGGCTTTGCCGAAGCACCTGCGCTACCTGTTCACGCACGCATACCAGAGCTACTTGTTCAACCTCGTGATTAATGAAAGGGTCGAGCAGGGCATAGGCGTGCAGAAAACCAACGGGGACATCCTGGAAAATGGCGTCCCGACAGGCCCCCTGTTTGGCTTCGACTCGGTGATCGCGGAAGGCAGGGCAGGAGAGATTGAAAAGAAGGTGCTGGAGAAGGAAGGCACAAAGCTCGAGGAGTTCAGGGTCAAGGGATTCCAGGAACTCAGCTGCTCCGGCGCGAGGAAAAAAATAGCATTGGTGCCACAGGACCTGAAATTGATTTCAATCGCCCCGGACGAATTCAACGAAGGAAAACTGAAGATGAAAATCTCGTTCAGGCTCGGGAAAGGGAATTACGCTACAACAATCCTGCGCGAGATTATGAAAGCAGAAACACACAAGGCATGATTGGCCATTGGACAAAAAACAACCGTGGCAAAATGGCGGCAATGACCCAAACGAGGACATGCACATTTGCCAGAGACAGGTTTTGTGCATTCAAGTGCACGAAATCAGTTGCTCGACGCTCTCTTCCGCGGCGAGGCCTTCCAGCTTCTTGCCGGAGTAAATTATTGCAGGGGCCGTGCCAACAGAATACCTTGAAGCAATGGCCTCGGCGACCGGTATGCCGAGGTCATAAGGCAGGGCGAAAACGCGCACGTTGCCGCACTTGTCGCGCACTGAACTGAGTATTTTCCCCTGCGCCACGCAATCAGGGCAGTACTGCTTGTCGAGGTAAAAAAACACCAAAGGCTTCACGCCTGAAGCGCCGCTTCCGGCGCACTGGAGCCTTGCCTGTTCCATGAGGAGATAAAGGCCTATGCTCTGGTTGAGGTAGCTGCGCTTAAGCAGCATGAATTCCGGATTTATATTGCCTGGGCTTTCCCGTTCCAGGACGAGGTCGCCTCCTGAGCCGCCAGGGCTTGCCTTCTGCAGCTCAGCTAGCACATCAACGACTTTCCCCGACTGGAAATCGGCACGATTCATCAGAACCGGGCAAAAGCCATTGACGTCGCCATAGAGCGAGCCATACTGGAGGAGCTGCTGCGTGGATTCGGCCTCGAGGCTCGATGCCTCGACAGCGTCGGATATCCTCTTTATGCCTGCGTCACCCGTGTAAATCATGAGCGCTAGGCCCATTAGGACCAGGATGGAGGTAAGCAGAATCGCTAGAATGTACTTGTTCACCATTGCCTGTCGCCCCTGACGCTTTTACCATCTGGCTTCACTGTTGTTTATTTCCTTGAAGAAACCAACAAAGAAAACCGATAGGATGAATACCCCATAAACCAATATAAACAATGCCATCTCGGGGAACTTCCTCAGGCCGAGCCTGTCACCGGCAAGGCCATGACTGATGTAAACGAAAATCGTGTAAAAAATCCCGCCGATGACGTAAAAGTAAAAGCTGGGGTTTATGTACATCGCGGAAGGCAGGAGGCCAGCGAGGTTCCCGCTCGCGCTGAGCCACGAAACAGAGAAATTGAGGTAATTGAAGAGGCTCTCGATGTTGCCTGCGACGAAGAGGAAAACGAAAAGCACGATGCACCACTCCACGATGACTGAAAACGGGAAGGTGAACATGCCGAATTCGCCGTACTTGGGATTGAACAGCATTTCACGGTATTGCAAAGTGTTCGCGAACTTGCCCCTGTACCACCTCACTCTCTGCCTGAAAAGATGCTTCATTGTCGTGGGCACCTCGGTGTAAATGTGCGCACCGAGACAGGTTACGATGCGATAGCCGTATTTCCTCATGCGCAGCGCGATTTCCATGTCTTCAGTGATGTTCTTCTCGTCATAGCCGCCGATTTTGCGGAGCACATCGGCGCGGTAAACGCTCATCGGCCCGGGCGTCACATAAATCGCGTCGATGTCTGAAAGTATTGCCTGGAAAAACCCGAACGAGACAAGATACTCGACAGCCTGTATCCTCTCGATTATGCCCTCGGCATTGTATGCCCGCACGAAGCCGGTCACGGCACCGACATCCCCTTCAAAGCACGGGGCCATCTTTTCAAGGCAATCCTTCTCCGGAAAAGTGTCAGAATCTATCGTGACTATGAGCTCGCCTTTCGCCTTCGCAATGCCAGTGTTGAGAGCGGCCGCCTTGCCGGCATTCTTCTCCTTTGCAATTACTTTTATCCCCTTGATTTCCGACAGGATTGAAAGTGAAGAGTCCTTCGAGCCGTCATCAACGACGATTATTTCCTTTTCACCAGGATACCCCATTGCCTTGACCGCCTCGATGCACCTGAGCAAGGTCCTTTCGCCGTTGTAATTCGGGACCACGACGGAAATGGAAGGCAGGGGCCTCGCAGCCTGCCTTGCAGATGGCTTCACATCGAGGTATGCGAACAGGAAAACAGAGTTGATGAAAATGAGCACTATGTTCATGAAAATTATTATCCAGTAAAACGTGAAAGCCTTAACAAGGAGGTAAACAAAGCCGAGAATCAGGAGGAAAACGGCCACGGTGCGGGGCTTTATATCCATTACAACAACCACCCACAAAGAGAATTAAAATGAAACGCAATGCAAAAAGCCGGATAATGCAAGGCAAAGCAATGCAGCACACCGGCACTTAAAGCTTCTTCACAACGCTGTTGACGCCTTCGATTATCGACTGTGCGTCAGGGTAAAGGCTGCTCAGGAAAACAAAAGACGTGTATGAAACATTGTCAAACGAAGAGGGCGACACTGCCGCATTGCCTTTTGAAAGCACTGCCCGGGGCTTCTGAAGCCTTGAATCCGGCAGGGAGAAGAAAATGACAGGGTCCGGGGCGCCGGATGAAAGCATTGCAGCGCAATCCTGCGCGGTTAGCTCCTCGCCTTTTTTGGGGTCACCATAATTCGTCTGGCAGGATTTTATATTCCCCTTATCGTCAAGGACACGCGCGACAACCACAACCTTCTTGCCCTTGGCGACAAGAACCGAATTGAAAACCGTGAGTGCATTCGCCATGTAAGAATTCTCCGGGCCGCTTTCAACGAACTGCGGGGAAAACACTATAATCTGGGCATTCCTGAAAGAATCAAGCAACTCGCCAGGGTCGGCAGTGTTCGAGACAAACTCGACGCCGCTGCGCTCGACCTTGTACTTGAACTCTCCGCCAGAGTTGAACACTATGAACGCGAGCAGCACCAGTATAAGGAAGCCCGTGAAAACCGAGAGGTAAAAGTAAAAGTCCTTCATGAAAGCACCGACACAGAAAAGCGTTCGGAAAAATTAATAAAGCCGAAAGATTGGGAAACAGCCTTTTTCTTTCTCTTGAAAAGAGAAAGAAAAAAGTTGGCGAAAAAGAAAGAGAACCGCTCACGCGGAAATAGCCGTATGCATTTGAGTACTATAAAAAAAATAGGAAAATAGGGGAATTGGCTTTTGGCCAACTCCACCTATCTTTTGCTTAAATTTATGCGAATCCGTCTATCGCGTCGATGAGTTCCTTCACAGCGGCGACAGTGTCCTGGGCGGTGTAGCCTGCAACGATGACGTTGCCGCTTGCATCAACCTCGACCACTTTCTGGCCGGCTGTCGTGAGCCTGTCCGCAAGGCTTGCGGCAAGGCTGTTCACTATTTGGCCTCCGACTACGATATTCGTGCCTGTCGGGCTCTCAGTATCGAGGAACACCAGCGGGTTCTGTACCGGTGCCTGTGCCCTATAGGTCTCAGGATCAGCGGTGCAAGCCCCTGGCTCGCCCTTTACTGTGCTCACTTTGCATGAGCCGCCCTTGACTGCCTTGACGGTTATTTTGGTTCCGCCGGCGCTTTCCTTGGTGTCACCGACTGGTATTCCCAAAATGTCGTCTCCTGCAACTTCCCTCGTGACATCCTTGCCCTTTACGACTATGAGCACTTTCTCGGATGCCTGTGGCAGACTGAACAAAGCGCCTGCGTCTGCATCAAGCAATGATGCCTTGGCGCCTGTGTCCGAATACCCTGCCTTCAGGTAGGTTGATTCTGAACCTGACTGCAGGTTCCAGGATGTGTTGGCAGAATACTTCACATCGTACGAGAACCCTGATAGGTTCGATACGCTGCTGCCGAACGGGCCTATGTTGCCCCCTGTTCCTGCATCGATGAACGCGTTGAAATCCCAGGTAGTTCCTGAGGTTGCTGCGTCATCTACCGCGAACTGTGCAACGAAGTATGCATTCGAAGAGGTGTATACACCGCTGTTCTGCGTACTGTTGTTGTAGTCGCTGTCCTTTGGAACATAGTGACCAAAGACGAAGCCGCTTGACCCAATCATGGTTTTTTGGGTGCCGAAATCTAGGTTTAAGTCGTTTCCGCGGTTCGTGTCATATGCAAACCCGACACCTACCCCGTATGGCGCTGTGCCAAAGCCTTCAACTTCGGTGTATGTTCCGTCGTCTGCCGGGACATATGTACCCAAGAAGGCTACGCCGTGGCTATCCTTTATTTTGTTGCTTGCGCCAGCTCCGAATCTCTGGGCATCCAACATCAGGAATAGCTTCTGCGCTGTTGTGTTGTATTTTACAGCATAATACACCGGCCTCGAAGAGTCCTGTGTATACACTGGGAGGTTAAGTGTTGCATTGGCGTCGAATGGGCTGTTATTTGACAACAGCATTGTACCATAGACTTGGTCTGCCGCAACATTCCCCGTAGTGCCATACAGCTGTGTCCCGGTCTCGTTATTGAGCCTGAACTCGGCTGCTGCATCGACTGATATTACCATTGTCCTTGATGTAGCGTCCGCAACATTCGCGTCTTCAACTTTGTAGGACACACCGTCTACCGAGAATACATTCGTATCCCAGACAGCGCCCTGCGCAAATTGTTTTATAGGGCCAACACCGTCAATACTCAACTGCATGTTGGAGTCATCGGGCGCGCTCAGCGTCCATGCCCTTCCGTTGACAACATCACCGGAATGTACCGTGACATTATAGTCGTAGGTCCCTGTCTTGGATGCGCCGTACCTAAGGTTATAGTATATCGGCTTTCCTTCGAAGTCGAAGTTTCCCCATGTGGTGTTGTAGTCGTTCAGCTTGATGTAGAACGGCACTGTCCTCACCGCATCGTTGTCTCCCCTGAAGGTAAGTCCGCCATTGGTTCCGCTTGGCAAGCCGGCTATTTTCCCGATTGTAACCGAGGCTTTGCTTTGCTTGTTCTCGAATCCCGCGAACTCTACTGAAACATAGTTCTTTCCGAGGATTCCGTCAGTCCAGCCCTGCCCGAATGTTGCAGTGGTTGCTGCGTGCCCCGTGAGAGACTGTGTCGTGTCCGTTGGGTACAATGGGCCAAAGTCATAGCCATCATTTGTGGCCGTTGACCAGACTTCTGCGCTGTTCCTTATTTCAACTGAGTACAGCGAATTTGCGTCTGCTGAGCCCGGAGTTATGTAAGCCACATACCTCTTCGTGGTAGTCGCTTTTGTTGAATCATATGGGTATTCTTTTCCGTCATACAGTTCCACAGTGTCCGTTCCCTTGGTTATTTCTGCATAACCGAGGTTTGTCGTTGATGCGTTTGCTATTGTGTCAACGAACAGGTTGGTCTGCAGTGCAGTATTGCCTGCGCTGTCAAGGAATACATCCCTGAGGTTTGAGCCTGCGAGGACTGTCTGTGTGCTTACAAGATTCCCTTCAGGGTCATAAAGATTGAAGGTACCCTTGTAGGTCGCTGTCGCGCTTGTTGCGCTGAGTTGCTGGAACTTCACTTTCATTGTTTTTCCGGCATACAGGTTCTCTCCGACAAGGCCTTCTACTTCCTGGCCCTCTGTGAGAGTTTCCTTTGCCGTTGTCTTAACGAGCTTCACATACTTTGAGCCCGAGGTAAGGGTTGCCTTATTCAGCTTATACTCCTCACCAAAGAACACTACCTTGACATTGCTTGTGCCGTCATCAGTGAATGATGTGCTTCCGAGGGTCAAGCCCGTGGTAGATGAACCTATCGTGGTCTTGTAGCTGAATTTTCCTGACCCGATTTTGGCAACCAAGTCCTTGGTTGTTGAGTCGCTTGCGCCTGTAAACTTGGCATCAACATTGACTCCGACCATTTCCTTGATAGACAAGCTCGTTGTCTGGCTTGACTGATTACCGTTATTGACCTTGACAGTAATTGTCTTGTTGACAAGGTGCGGCAACTGCGTTGTCAATGCGTTTGAGTCTGATGAGTCCATTGCGGTCAGCACTTCCGAAGTGTTGTCTCCGCTCGTGGCTTCTGCAGAACTCAGGTTAACTATGTATTGCTTCGAGCCTGCGCCGTATGAAACCGTTCCGCCGACTGTGACATCAACAGTAAGGCCGTTGAGGTCTATTGAGCCGGTTGCTGTCCCGCCGGTTCCTGAGCCTGCTGCTACTGTGACGTCCTTCTGGACTGCTGCCTTCTCCGCTATCTTCGCGGCGAGGTTGCCTGCCCAAACTGCGTCTGAGAGCGCGGCTTTTGCCCCTACAACAATGTTGACTTTAGGGGTTCCGTCGTCATTGTATATATCTGTCTTCTGTATGACTGCAGCGTAAACAATTGGTGCTACTGCTGAGCCAAGCAGGGCTGCTCCGGTTGCTATTGCAGCCAACTTTTTGACGTTGATTCCTTTCATGTTTCGTTTCACCTCACGATATAAGTATGCTCAGCGCTGCCGATGGCAACGCGGGTATTTAAAACTCTTATATGCTTTCGTTCCACTTATTTAAATACTTTTCTGTTTCGGAGCCAAAACAGGGGTTTTTTCGCATTTTAGCATCATTTTTTTATGGCTATGAGCGAAAATTGCCATGACAATGGACGAAACTATGGTTTTTGTACCAACAAAACATACTGCCAAAGGCTTTTTAATAGGATTTTTACGGCAAAAAGCGAAACAACCTTTTCCTTTCTCTTGGAAAGAGAAAGTAAAAGGTTGGCGAAAAGTAAAGAGAACCGCTCACGCAGAAATACCCTCTATGGCAAATGCCGAAATTCTGGCCAAGCCCTTAGGGGTTGGGGCTGTACAGCTTTTTCGCGAACTCATTCAGCTCTTCCTTGGACATGGATTTAATCATCGAGGCATTATAGGATTGAATCATGTCCGCCATTTCCATGAGGGCTTCCTGAAGGTCGTACATTGAAAGCACGACTTTCTGGGGCTTAAGGACTTCGACAGAAGAAGGCCCGAAAAAATACATGAATTTGACGATTGACGTAAAATCCTTGGCGCTGAGGTTGAGTTCAAGGTAAGAGGAGTAGTGGCCCTGGCCCTCAAGCTTCTGCGGTTCTGCCTTATATATATCATATATTACATAATCCCTGTTCGACCTGAGCTTTGACTCTATTTCGCTGATGCTTTTCTCGAGCAGCCCAAGTTCCACCGCCTTGAACTCTATAACCGCCTTGAGCCTGAGGTCAAAAGGGTCCTTCTCCGCTATTTCCTTCCTCGCCTTGACGCCTTTGGCAACGGCCTCGGAAAGGAAATACTTCTGGGGATAGCCCTCGACCTTCACAAGGCCCAGGCCAAGCATCCCCTTAAGCTGGGTGTTGAGCCTGTCAAAAGGGATTGAGAGAGTTGAGTTCAACTCCTCGACTGACTTGGGGCCGCCATAAAGGGCGAATGCGATTTTTTTCTGCTCATCAGTGAAGCGAATCAACCAAACCACCAAGTAATGCCTTAACCCTAATTCTTGTTGCCACTAAAAAACGTCTTGCCTTAAATCGCCTCAGCTTCCTTTGACTCAACTTGAATTCCTGACTCAATTTAACCTAGCCCTGAGCACCGCGGGCTGAAGCCCGCGGAGTCTCATAAAAAGCCGTCAACGGAAAAAGGGCCCCGAGCAAAAACCTCGCCATAAATGGCGAGGGGTCCTTTTTGGGTTGCTGACCTGTTTCGGACAAATTATTGCAGACACTATTCTTTAATAGTTTCTTTTCAACCTGATTTTGGCATGAAAGAGCTGGATGCGGACCTCCATTGCCACGGCAGGTATGCCGGCGGCGTGAGCCGGAACATGGAAATCCCCGTCCTCGCGGAACAATCAAGGCTGAAGGGCCTTGGCCTGCTCGCCACCGGGGACATAATCCACGGGGAATGGCTGCTGCACGCAAAGAGAACACTTGAAGAGGAGAGCAACGGGGTTTACCGCGACAGGGAAGCGAAATGCCATTTCATTCTCGGCGGGGAAATCGAGGACGACAAAAGGATACACCACTTGTATTACCTTCCCTCGCTCGAGAAGGCAGGGGAACTGCGGGAAAAAGTGAAAGGCCTCGGCGCCCTCGACTGCTCGATGTGCGGCAGACCTAAGCTGCGTATAAATGCGGAAAAATTCGCGGAGTTCGTGCATGACCTCGGGGGAATTTTCGGGCCGGCACACTCATTCACGCCTTACACAGGAATATACGCGCACTTCGATTCCCTGAAGGAAGCGTACGGTAAAATGCACGAACACCTCAGCTTCATCGAACTTGGCCTGAGCGCGGACACAAACATGGCTGACACGATGAAGGAAAACCATTCATACTCTTTTTTGTCCTCCAGCGACGCGCATTCCCCCTGGCCAAATCGCATCGGACGAGAATTCAACCGCATAAAAATGAAGGAACCGGGGTTCAAGGCGCTGAAGCTGGCCTTGGAGAGCCGAGATGAAGAGGGCAAGACAATCACGCTCAATGCAGGCCTGAACCCTCGCGAGGGGAAATACCACTGCACAGCGTGCGAATCCTGCTTCGCAAAATATTCAGCGGAGCAGGCGGAGCAGTTGAAGTGGAAGTGCCTCAAATGCAGAGGAAATATAAAGCGCGGCGTCCGCGACCGCATCACGATGCTCTCAGACACGGAAGAAGGGAAGCACCCGGGTTTCAGGCCGCCATACCTGCACCTTCTCCCGCTCGCGGAAATCATCCAGCTAGCCGAGGGGGCAAAAAGCACCAACACAAAAAAGGTCCAGTCAAAATGGATAGAGTTTGTTGAAAAGTTCGGGAACGAAATAAACGCCTTGGTCGATACGGACGAGGCAGAGCTTGCAGAAGTTGATACGAATGTGGCAAAGCACATTGCCTCGTTCAGGAAAGGCCTTGTCCTTTACATCCCAGGCGGCGGAGGGAATTACGGCAAGCCGATAATCTGCGCGAGCGAAGAGGAAATGGAGCGCAAGAAAAAGGAACTTGCTGCCGAGCTTTCAGGGGTTTCGGAAATCTCGAACCAGAAGACGCTGGGGCAATTTTTATAGTTTACCCCAAAAGCAGGCAGCATAACGCCCGAAATTTTCCTGCACCTGGCATAAAACTGCCGCATCAACTATTTTTTTTAATGAGGGAGGAGATGCATTTGTGCGCTTCCAAAAGGTCCTGTTCTTTTACAAGCACCGCCATTTCGCTGCCTATGGTAAAAAATGAATTTATAGGTATATTTTTGTATGCAAGCGCCCGGGTGATTTGATAATAAATGCCTGGAATATTTTTTGTCGATTTGTCAAAGCCGACTGAAACACACCCTAAATTGCCCTCTTCGGAAGTGATTGACTTTTTGGCAAGCTCTTTTTTCACCAGCCACTTATTCCTCTGATTTGTAATTATTACCGTTTCGTATGTCCCTTCCATGAATGAGACGAATGACCCCGAATCTTTCTTTATTTTTCTCCTGATTGAATTGAAGATCCCGCCCTGCTCGAAATCGTGCTCAATAGCAATCTCGTAAACATTTGACTTTGTCGCAACTTCAAGATTTTTAGGAAATTTCCACGAAAACATCCTTGCAGAGCCAGTTTGCGCAATAGTCCTCCGGATTGCCATGCTCACTGCCGAGAGTTTTGCTTTTTTCCCGAGTTCCTTCTCTATTGCAGGGCGCATTTTTACCGCAACTGAATTAATGTTCGCTATTTCCTGCAGAAGGATATCCAAAAGCAGGGGATTGCTTTCCAGTTCCTTTTTTACCAGGTGCTGGACTGTCGGCATAACAGTTTCTGATTAGTTGGCTATTTTAAATGATTATATGAAAATGTTAAACTTTTAACATCTGGTTTAAATGCCGGAAAACATGAATTATATTGGTTTGCAGATGAAAATTGCGATTGTCATGCGGGAAGGCCTGAACCCGGGCCTTCTTGCAAATGCCGCGGCATGCATTGCATCGGGCTTATTCAACAGGGAAAAGGATTTGCTCGGGGAAGAAATCAGGGGCCATGATTCGATGAGCGGATGTATTTTCATCCCTATTACAAAAATACCGATTCTCATAAAAAAGCAGACAAAGCCTTTTTTGGAAATTCTGAAGCGTGCAAAGAACCGCAAGCTCAAGTTCATGGTTTTTACAAAAGAAGCACAGTCAACTTCGGATTACAATGAATATGTCCAAAGGGTGAAGGGAAAGAAACTGAGTGAAATCGAAGTTCTTGGAATCGGCGCCATCGGGGAAGATTCCCTGATAGACCAATTTTCAGGGGATCTTCCGCTGCTCAAATGACGACCTGCTTTTCGCGGACAATTCACCTTACATAAGTCAGGTTCTGCGGATGCTCTTCAGGCTCGTCAATCTGCTTGCTCAGCTGGGCAAAGGCCTTCTCGATTTCCTTTGCCTCCTTCTCCATCTCCTTCATCTCGACGCTGAAGCCGTACTTTTTTATCAGCAGCTCGATGATTGCCTTGGCAGCACCCGGGTCGCCGTAAACGAGGCGCGCGTTTGTCTCGCCCATGAGGCACGAGCCGTCAATGCCCTCTTCCTTGCCGAGCCCGAGCAGCAGGCCAGCGACACCGCTTATGAGGCCGACAGGCTTGTCGCTCACTGCGCCGACTTTCACCCACTCATCAAGCTTCTTTTTTCCGGTGGCTGCAACAACAACGCGTGGCTCGGCCTGCATCCTCTTCTCCCCGACATTTATCCCCGCAAGGGTGCAGAGCTCGTCAAGGCCCCTCTCCTTCAGCGATTTTATTATCACGTGCGAGAACTCGAAGTGCTCCTCCATTGAGCCCCTGCCATCAAGGGCGGGCTGCACAGGCCCGGAAAGGAAAATGAAATCCCTGCCGTTGAAATTCAGGTAATGCAGCTCGTCCTTTATCAGTTCGACAATGCCGTTGGTGGTCTGCACGCTCGGCGGGAAAAAATCAGCGTGGATTTCCGCTATCTTTTCAGGCTTGAGCTGCCTGATTATGTAATCAACCGCAATCTTGCCCACGAGGCCTATTCCCGGGAGGCCGGTAAGGAGGACAGCGTCCTTGAACTTCACGTTTTTCATGAATTTTATGTGCGTAGCCATTCAAACCAACCCCGGAACAGAAATCATCCAAAAAAATTCAGCCCTCAATCCTCACGAACTCCGCCTTCCCGCCGGAGGAAGAGGCCTGCGAGGCTATTTCATCCGAAACTGATTTCAGGAGCTTCTCCGCGCTCTTGTAATCGGAGGAAGTAACGCGCAAATCGTATTTGCCCGAACCGTCATAAAAAACCTCGGCGCTCTTCCCGCCTTTCTTCTGGCCGGCCTGAAGGGCTTTCCTCAGATGCTCGACGCCTTCCGGGCCGGGAATGCTTATCGTTATCTGGCCCCTCACGGTTTTCCTCGGGAGCTCGTAATTCTTTGAAACGATTTCCTTCAGGTGGGATGCCCACTTCTTCGGGACAAGCGAAAGCAATGATTCATCCGCGAGTATCGCGAGGAAAGCATCGTAAAGCGAATCATAATGCTGGAGCAGCGGCTCGGCGACTTCCTTCATCGCCACTTCCGGCGCCTCCTTTATCTGGCCTGCGAGCAGCTCGATGAGCTTCTGGCTCCTCTTTGCCTGCCTGAACTCCTCAATCTTCTCGCGCTGCTGCGTTGCAGAAACCTTCGTGAGGGAAATGTCTATCTGCCCCCTCTGGCGGTCTATGTTCGTTACTTTTCCCGCCCTCACCTGGCCTTCCTTGACAAAATTCCTTATGTTCTTTATCCAGCTTGAGCTGACATTCGAAATGTGGACAAACCCCTGCACGCCTTCATACTCCAGCAGCTCGAGGAAAACGCCGTAATCAAGGACCTTGACAATGCGGCCTATGACAATTTCTCCGACTTCGGGAATCTGGACTTCAGGCAAAGCAAAACACCTCTGGCAAAAAAAATAAAGAACCGAAATTCATTTCTCCTCCGCGAGCTTCTG
Organism: uncultured archaeon; assembly: GCA_902386385.1. Taxonomy (GTDB): domain Archaea; phylum Iainarchaeota; class Iainarchaeia; order Iainarchaeales; family Iainarchaeaceae; genus CABMIU01. The sequence goes on along the minus strand of CABMIU010000016.1, from coordinate 18,207 downwards.
CGAGGAAAGGAGCCTCGCAATCTTCGCTGGAAGGGAAACAGACTGCCCTTTCCTGAAAGGGCCGTACACTTTCATGTCAGTGCCGACAAATTCAGGCACTTCTGAAAGAATCTCGACAGAAAGGGTATTTAAATCCTTGCCGGATTCGCCCCTCCCTTTCTCTGAAAAAACGCCATCGAGAATGCGGTTGTGCTTCTCGAGCATTGAAATGACGTCACGGTAAAGCTTCACTTCCTGGACTGCCATGCGGTCCTCGCTCGGCTCCTGTGTCCTTGACGCCGTCAGGGCGGAGCTCAGCACCTTCTTTGTTCGCAGGGCGAAAATCTCCTCGGCCATCCTCTTCAGGTTCGTGAAATCCCGCGCCTTTACAGAGGAAAAATCCTTCAGCGAAGCGAGGTAATCCTGCTTTTCGGCAGCGAGGAAATCCTCCAGTTCGGAGTAAAAGTCCTGGCCCGCGTCAGCGAGCCGTGAGGTGCTCTTCTCCAGCCTGTGAATCCGCCGTATCTCGTCGTAGGAAAGCGCCATAAAAACCAGCAGAAAACTTAATGTCCTCCAGATACTTAACCCAGTAAAGGTTCAAAAAGCATTCATTTGCGGAAAACAGCCTTTTTCTTTCTCTTGAAAAGAGAAATAAAAAGGCTGGCGACAAAATGTTTGGCAAAGAGAGAATAAAAAAATATTTCATTGCCAAACCTTTTGAAGAAAGAGAACGCTACGCATATACCTTTGCAATGCAACGAAACGTCAATTCCTGGCAAGCACCTGGTGCGAAAAACATTGCAGCCGTTTTACGGAACGCTTTCATCGGACAGCGAAGCGTTGCCCCTCGCGAGGAGGAAAAAAGCCGCGTAAAGCGGGAGCGAAACATCTTCGCCGGAAAAAGGCCCGAACCATTTCTTTCCCAGGTAAAATCTGGGGGCCCTTGCATTTGAAACCAAAACATCGCTTTCAGGCAGCACGACACATTCATCGAGCGCCTCGAAGGAATGGATTTTTTCAAGAGGCACTTCCTTTGCGCACAAACCTGTTGACCCGTGGAGCGTACCGGGAACGCGGACGATTTTATTTATGTCGACCGAGGTCTGGCGGTCGACGCCCAGGGCATTTCCCTCGAAGCCCTCCTTTGCGAGCTTTGCGTCATCAACTGCAGAAGCAAGGAAAGCGGCCCAGAACTTGTTTGCGTCAACGCCCTTTGTCGCCAAAAGGACACCGCCCTGCGGAAAATCCATGTGGCCGAGTATTTTTTCCTTTTCCGCCAGCAGCTTTTCCGCGGCACCCTGCCTGGTTCCGCCCATCACGGCGAGTTTTGAGGCATCACCGGATTCAAAAGCGGATTCAATCGTGCGGAATATCCTCTTCGCCCAGCCCTTTGCAAGGCTCCTTCGCGGGCAGACAAAGCTCCTCTTCTTCGGGTCTTTGTCATAGCGGAAGCCAAGAGAATTCAGGTCTAGGCCCGTCGCGGTAAGATAATCGAGGAGCTCCAGCCTCGCCCCCTTTGAAAGGCCCCTCACGGATTCGCTGCGGACATGGATGTGGAAGCCCTTGCTGCCGGAAAAATTAACCGCAATCCCCTCCGAGAATCCGAAATCATCGCGCAAAAAGGAAATCAGCTTAAGGGTCTGCCTCCTTGTCTCGGCAATGCATTCGGGGCAAACCCATTCCTCGACCTTTGTGCCGGAGCCGCACGCATCACAAGCTAGCACCCTGCCCTTGCCTTCCCTGCCGCACTTCTGCGAGGTGCACTTCCATGAGTCATGGGATTCCTTGCACGCTGTTTTTATGTCATCGGCATCAAACTCATAAACCAAATCCGCGCCAGCCATTTTCTTCGCTTCCATCGGCCTCGCACCAGGGAATTCGTAAAGCGCGTTTGAATATGAAATGTAAAAAGGCGCTTTTTCCCGCAGGAAATGATTCAGAGCGGCATTGTCCCTGAAGGAAAGGTGCCGCGAGGAAATTTTCCGCCCAAACTCGCCAATCCCGAATTCCCTCATGGATATTTCAGGGACTGACGTGATTTCATTGGCAGCATAATATCCTCGCAATGCCCCGGAAAGGAAAGCCTCGGCACCCATTCAAAAACCCCTTTTTTCAGGCCTATTTTTCGCGGGCGCGGGAGCGTTCTTGAAAACTTCACGTCGATAGAACTGCACCGGGTTCACTGTGTTCGGGCAGTCAGCCACGCATAAAGCGTATGTGCGCATCTTGTCGCAGCTCGGGCAGGCATAGCCTTCCCCGCCCCTCTTAACGAGCCCCATGACCTGGTAGCGCGTGACCTTCTCGCTGAAATTCGGGGTGCTCCTGTACATCGCCACGATTGAGTCAACATCCATGCCGATAGCATTGAGGAAAACTGCGAAAGCGAATCTCCCTGTGTGCCCCACATTTAGCCCCGAAGCAAGGTCGGACTGGAGCTTTGACATGCACGGCGGGAATGCTTCGGGGGCAGCCTTGCCGAAATCCGAGCGCGAGAACTTCGTTAAAGCTGTTGCGGAAAGCATTGCGTCTATTTCCTTTGCGGCTTCCATGAATCGCAAAGGGATGTTCTTTGCGTGCGAAGGCCGGGAACTTATCTGCTCCAGGGATTCGCGCAGCTCCCTTCCTGCGACAGAGCCAATGAGGTGGCGGAGGCCTTCGCCTGAAAGGGTTACAGAGCCCGAGGAAACAGCCTGGTTCACCAGCTTCTGGCTTTTTTCCCTGAAATCGGAGCGGAGGTAATCCTTCAGGGCCACGAGGAAAAATCCATTGCCCTGCGGTTCTGCGGAAATGCCGAGCTCTGCCGCAACATCGGGAATGCCGGCTTCGCCCTCTTTCCCGATGCATTCACTAACATAATCGGCAATCAACCCTGAAAACTTCCTGAAAAGTTCCTGCCTCCCGATGGCGGAGGATATTATTTTCGCGGCGGGGAAAGCGAGCACCTCTTCGGCAAGCACATCAGGGTGCATTGCTGAAACAGGCTTCCTTTTCGTGCCAGAAACCGCGTCGGAGAGCATGCTTTTTGCGGCCTGCACGACAGAATCAGGGGCAGTGTCCAGGGTGAAGCCGGAGTCCCTGACAACGGCCTTTGCCGCGGGCGAAAAGTAATACTTTGCAGCGTGCCGGAGTTCCTCTGCGGATAACTTGCTTGCCATAACTTCAACTCTTGCGGCCGGTTTTCAGTTTCGAGGCATTAGCTTGCCATCGGGGGCTCAAATGAGCATGTGGGCCAGATAATACCGTATCTCGGACTTCCCTATCATGTAGCTCGCCTTCATCGGGGAATCGCTCTTGAGCTCGAGAACTATCGTCGAATCGGGCGAGGCTTCCTTTGCAATGTTCATGAAATATGAAAGGGAATACTTTGATACGACATCCGCCCTCGACTTTGCCTTTACCCCGTTGTTCTGCGAGGAACTCACGAGGAGATTGCCTGAAGAGCCCTTTGACTCGAGAGAGAATTTGTCGCCCTTGACCCTGACAATGATGCTGGAGCTGAAGAGCTGCGCGTCCTTCAGGGATTCCTTAAGTAGCCTCGCATTCATCTCGACACGGGCATCAAACTTCACGTCGGGAAGCTTGAGCTCGTCCCCGGCGACATCAATCAGCGGGAGCCTGAAAGAGCGCTCAAGCTCGCCCCTCAGGCTGAGGGTGCATTCAGAGTCATTGAGGTCAATCTCGACCCGGTCATTTGGCAGGGCCCTTGAAACTATTTTGCGCATTTCCTCGAGGTTGATGCCGACAAAGCACGGCTCGACATCATAAGGCGCGAAGAATGAGCGGTCCATGGAATAATCAACTAGCAGGACCTGGCTCGGGTCCATCCCCCTGAAGTGTATCCCCTTCTCGTTGAACCTGAAGTTGCCCTCAGGGATAAAAGAGGCTATTGCCTCGATGCTCGAGCGCAGGAATTCGGCATTTGCAAGTCCAATCATGGGCATTACAAAGGGAAATTGGAGGCTATATTGTTTAAATCCTTTTGTGGCCAAATGCATTGATTTATATGGAAAAATCAAGGTTTTATCTCGGCTCTGACCATGCGGGTTACAGGGCAAAAGAGGCCCTGCAGAAATTCCTGCAGAAAAAAGGATTTGAAACAATCGACTTCGGAACGCACGACGAAAGCCCTTCAGATTACCCTGATTTTGCGGAGAAGGTCGGCAAAGCCGTTGCCTCGGAAAAAGGCTCATTTGGCCTGCTCGTGTGCGGCACGGGGATAGGCATGAGCATCGCAGCGAACAAGGTTCGCGGGATAAGGGCGGCTAACCCTTTCGATGCATCGACCGCAAAGGCGGCACGCGAACACAACAACGCGAACGTAATCTGCCTCGGCTCGCGCACCTACCCGATTGCAAAGGCGAAAAAAATCCTCGAAGCATTCATGAAGGCGGAGCCGAGCAAAGAGGAAAGGCACCTGCGGCGCGTGGGGAAAATAACGGGAATGGAAAGGTAAATATGAAAATGCACTCTCATGCAGAGAGTAGGGCAGAAACCCGCAAATACGCGCAAAAAAAACCGATAGGCTACAGGACAACCCATGAAAGGTTCGAAAGGCACCGTGAGGGGCTGCTTCATTTTATCCCGCTTTTCAAAAAAATTTTTACCAGCGGCGTATAGAGAATGGCATGAGCTTGCAGCAGGTACAGTTTGCCAACAAAGCAATGAAAGAAATAGAGGAAGAGCACTTGGAATTGGCGCTCAGGAAATCCGATTTTTATTTGCTGCCAGAATATGAGTCAAATGAAAAAGTCCAACAAATGCTGAGGGGAAGACCCGACTCTGAAATCCAAAAGCTAAAAGAAATGGCAAGCCAAGAAATTGAAGCTCTAAAAAGTATTACAACAGAATATGCAACGACTACAGAACCAGGCCTAAGGTCTGCAACTGGCGATTTCCATTACTTTGCAAAATCCGCACTTGCAACTGTGATGCTCCTTGAAAGCTTCAAAGATAATTTGTCTACGAGGCTAAGAAATAAATAAGGCAAATCAAAAAATAATTTTCAGTCGCTTTCCGCCCTCAGCCAAAGGAAGCCTGCTATTTCTCAGCCGATAAGCTTAAGTAATGCAGGTATTACTTGTATTACTAAAGGTGGTTTTGTGTATATAGGGACTTCAAGGATTACTTCCAAGGGGCAGCTCACTATCCCAAACGGGATAAGGAAGGCACGCGGCATGGGCAGCGGCATGCAAGTGATACTCATTGATACAGATGCAGGGGTTCTTGTCAAGAAGGCTTCAGACCTAAAGGAGCTGTTTTCCCCTTTCGAGGAAATATCGAAAAAGGAAAAGCTTACAAGGAGCAGGCTTGCCGAAGAAGTGATGGCAGAAAAGAACAAGACAACAAGGCTCTTCAGCAAGCAGTGATTCAAATGCCAAGGGTAATAGCGGACACAAATGTAATTCTTTCTGGCCTTTTCTTCAGGGGCAACGAAAGGAAACTGATTGAACAGGCACTCCTCGGGAAAATAGAGCTTTTGCTGCCCGAACATGTTCTGAGTGAAGCCACTGCCATAATTGAGAGGAAGGCGTAGAAGCTTGGAAACAGGGAAAAGGCAACTGCCATGCTTTCAACCATAACAGAAAAATGCACCATTATAAAGTCCTCATATTACGCGGGCGAAATTGAAAAGGCACGCAGCATAATAAGGGACAAAAAAGATGCACCTATCCTGGCCGCGGTGATGACTACAAGGCATGATTATTTTGTCAGCGGGGACAAGGACTTTGTGGAGCTGGACCTGCCTACGCATATAACCGCGAGGAAGCTTGTGGACATTATCGAAAAGGAATAATCTGATTTGATTGCTGAATCAATTATGGATTGCGAGGGATAAAACCGCAAAAATTTATTCAGTCACTCTCTATCCTCGGCGCGAGGAAGTACTGCAGCTTGCCGTCGCCGATTGAGTAGGAGATTTCCACGGGCGCGCTGGTCTTCATCTTGAGCGTTACCTCCGTGTCGGAAGAGGTTGCCTTGGCAATGCTGACAAGGTAATCGAGCGGGAACATCGCCTTTGTGTCCTCTGTTGCCTTTATTGAGACAACGGACTTGTCCTTCGGGGAATAGGTGTTTTCCATGCTTCCCTTGCTCGAGTTAGCTTTTATTATGAAGGAACCCTTGCTCACAAGGAGCTGGACATGTGTCGAGAGCAGGGCCGCGTCCTTGAAGCTGTCGCCCAGGCAATCCGCCTTGACCTTCACCTCTGAATCGAAATCAATGCGCGGCATCGGGAGGTCAGCGCTCTGGAGGTCGAGCAACGGCATCGAGAAGCTCCTCTTTGCCGAGCCGGTGAATGAAACGAAGAGTTTTGAGCTGTCCTCGGAAAGGCTTAGCTCTACCTGGTCCCCTGATTTTGCCCTTCCAATCACCTGACTGAAATAATTAAGGTCAACCCCGATTTTAGTAGGCTGCGGCACATCGAATTTCTTGAACGCCTTTTTCGGGAGCAGGAAATCGACAAGCGAAATCTGGCTCGGGTCGGTCGCCTTCAGCGAAAGGCCTGTTTCACCCAGAACGAACTCCGCCTCGTCGACAAGCACTGAAATGCCCTCGATATAGCGCCTGAAAACCTGCGCGTCCTCGAAAATCAGCTCCAAATTAAACACCAATAGATTCAATGCACAAGCATTTAAATAATTGACATTGCTGCAGCCACAATCATGCACCCACGACCGATTTTCAGCTTATTTCCCCTGCAGGATTTTCGGCAGGTCGTCGAAAATAACCAGCTTCGCGTAGCCGAGGAACGGGAGATGGAAAAGGTATTTTCCCCTCAAATCCTTGGAGGGAACGGGCCAATAATTGATGCACTGCCCGGGAGTCGGGCCCTGAGGGCAGTCAGCGTCAATGCGCGTGTTGTTGTCCCCGAAGGTTATGAGGAAATTGCCATCAGGGGCAACGAGCTTGAGCACTGCCCGGTGTATTATTTCCTTTTTCTGAAGGGCGGAATAATAAACAACTATCGGGCCGCGGGAATCGAACGGGTAGGCCTTGCCGCTTATTGAAATCCCGGACTGCCTTAACCCGTACTTTTCATCCGGGGAAATTTCAATGTCAGAATATTCCCTTAGCGGCTTTCCCGCAACGGGGAAATCGACATATGCTTCGGCAACTTTTATCCCGGCAGGGGAACCGAGCAGCACAATGTCCCCCCGGTAAAGGGTCGGCTCCATAGAACCGGAGTAAACAATCATCAGGGGAAAATTAGTGCCGAGGATGCCTACGAGCACGAAGTGGTAAAGGACGAGCGCGAAAACAAATGCGCTGAAAGCATAAATCCCCCATTCAACGGCATTTTCCCTCTCAAAGGCAAGCCAGTAAGCATAAACAATGGCGAGGAGCCCTGCGACAAAAATGGTTCCGCCAAAGAAATTGAAAATCGCGAAAAGAAGTGCAATGAAAGTGAACCCGAACAATGCCCACTGGCCCTGCCGCGGAAGGTTTTTCACGACCGGCATAATGAAGTCGTCAACGTAAGTGAATGGGTCGAGCCAGCGCAGCTTCTGCCTGAGCGAATGCAGGAACCCCCCTCCGTTGCCGTGCGGTGCATTGTCCTTCGCCGCTTTGCCCCGCAATGGCCCCTTCCCTGCACCCCGAAAAGCGGAAACGCCACGCCCTAGTTTCAGCCTTGCAGAACCGGTGCCCATGAATAATTCCTTCAGGTAGATTCAAAGAATCTGGGGATAAGGGTTTATAACAGCCTTTTTCTTTCTCTTGACATCGCAACTTTTTAGTTGAGATGCCTCGCAGGCCAAGCTCTGGAAGGAAAGAGAAATAAAAAAAGGCTGGCGAACAAGAAAGAGAACAGCGGCAGATATGCCATTAAATCAACTTTACTTCAGCGCCTTCTTGAGCTTTGCCGCAAAGTCGTCAAGCTCGGCATCGATGTCCTTCGCCGCTTCCTCGATGGCCTTTTTCGGGCTCTTGCCTGAAGTCCTGACAATCAGCCTGGCCGAGTCGTCAGACGGATGGTCGAGGATGTATGAAACATAATCCACGCTTTTGTCCTCGAGCAGCTTATTCTTGAGAAGGTTCGGGAAAGAGTGCCTCTCGCCTTCGAGCCTTATTTCCACGAGGTCCTTTTCATTCTTTATCACTTCAACCTTCATCTTTCCACCCCCCCCAAAAACGCATTGCAAATGCAAAAGCCCTCATTTCAGGGCATAATCCGATGAAACCTTCCTTGTCTCTGTGTCTCCGGTGACAGGGTCCCTGAGCTTGCCGTCAATCAAGTGCAGGGGCTGCCTGGATTTGATGCCATAAGCCTTCACGACTCCGAGCTGCGGCTCCTTTGTCGTCAGCTCGACGCCATAAGGAGTGACCTCCATGACCCTCGCCCTGACAATGTCCCCGGCCCTGAACATTTCATCTATGCCCCTTATGTACTGCGTGTCAATGTTGAAAACCGCGATTGAAGCCATGGCGTTGTGCACTGTGCGGAACTCGCCGTCCTTCTCCGCATCAAGGATAGTGACCAAGGCGGCATTTGTCTTTATGGAATTGACTATCGCATGGACAATGCATCCGCGCTCCATTATCCTGACCTGCCTCGTGAGGCGCTTTACGCTCGCCTCGTGGCCCCCGTTGTCAAGTGCCTTCAGGCCTATCGTGCTCGCGAGAATCCCGCCATCAGCGCCTTCGTGCGCATCCTGGCCCGCGACGAATTCCTCCTCAAACCCGAGAAAATCGCCGGGCACTACAATGTCCTGCTTAGCCATAAAAATCACGAAAAACCTGGAAGAAAACCGGGCGCCCCTGGGCTTTTATAGCCCGTGGAAAAAACCCAAAACCAAAAGATTATCCACCCAGAAACCTATTTAAACCACTACGCCTCAATTGCATTCGACGCGAATGGTCCTCGAAACGCTCTACGAAACCTTAAGGTCGGAAAAGCACCCCTTGACACTTACCCTTGTCGCATTCATAATAACGACAGCGGCAATGCTCATTGCATACAACAATTTTCCGGAAAGCACTTCCGCCCTGACAATGCTGTTCATAACGATAGGATTCATGCCCATTGTCCACAAGATATTCGTCGGCGAGGAGGAAAAGGTCGTCGACGAAAAAGACAGGCCATTTGCATTCATTTCAACGCACTTCAACGTCATACACTCCTACGGCTGGATGTTTGTCGGCATGGTAATCGCCTTCGGATTCTGGGCAGTGGCCCTGCCGGATTCCAATGACGGCTGCTCGGGCCTTGCGTGCATAGTGCCAACAAAAAACGACGTTTTCACGGAACAGAAAAAGGTTTACAGCGCAATAACAGGCAAGGCGATTTTCGACGAAAGCACCGGCAACGCAGTGGGCCAAGCGGAATGCTTCGGGGAATCGAAGTCCTTCGACAGGTGCTTCATGCTTATATTCAAGAACAACTTCGGGGTAATGAGCAGGGCAATAGCGTTCTCATTCGTCTGGGGCGCCGGGGCGATAGAACTCCTCGCATGGAATGCCTCGGTAATAGGCTTCTTCATAGGCTCGGAAGTGTTCTCAAAAAGCCTTGACGCCGGCATTGCGAGGGCGATAGGTTACCTGCCCCACGGTGCGCCTGAAATAACCGCATACTTCATCGCCGCAATCGCGGGGGGAATAATAAATGCAATGGTGTCGAAAAGCAAATTCAGGAAGCACGAAATAAGCCTTGTCGTAACGGACGTAGTGATGCTGCTGGTGCTCGCAACAATAATACTTTTCCTGGGCGCGCTGATAGAGACAGCGACAATATTCGGCATGCTGCAAATCGCAATCGGGGGCATAATCGCATTCTTCACGCTATTCCTTATACTTTACATCCCCTCGGTGCGCTACGGGATAAGCCAGATGAGGGAGCCATAGGCGGGAAATAAGCTGCATGCCCTGACGCACAGAGGGGAAAAACCCCATTGCATTGTGACACACTGGCTTTTTTTTGCAGGGCCAGTTTAAATTCAGGGTCAGCCAGAAATTATTGTTTTGTCATGTTACGTTTTTATAAGACTCTATGACCTTGCTTACCTTTTCTTAGCGCTCGCAATGCTTTTGCCGCGACTCTTCTTTCACTTATTCTTTCTCGAATTAAGCGTCTTTGGTCGCCTTGGGTTGTAGCAAAAGACTTTCTCAGAGCTGTGTCCGCATGGAAAGTTATCTCAGAACTGCGGTGTTTAGGTATCAAGACATTCAATGCTTCTTCTAACCCATATTTTGACCCTTCAAGAATAGTTAGCCATTTTTTATTGCCCAGTATTATAGGATTTAGCGCAGCTACCCTGAAAGCTCTCTGACCGGAAGTTTTCGCGGCATTAACCCACCCATAATGTTCAGAAAATTCCAAAGATTTCGCAATCACCATATTTGAGCCCGTGTGCTTTAGTTCCGCAACAAGCTCGTCTATGTGTTTTGGATTGAGGTCTATGAGGTCAGCATCAAGAGTTACAATAAAATCGGGGGCACAATTTTTAGAAGCGTACCGCACACCTTTAATGAATGCATCCGCCTTTCCGAGATTCCTGCCAAGTTCATCTGATTTTATTACCTCAGTCCACTGGGATTTTGCGGCAGGCATAGTTTGGTCTTTACTGCCGTCGTCCACGATTATTATTGACCTGTTATGCCAGTCATTTTGTTTCCACATTCTTAGGGGGGAAATTAGTTTTAGAATAATGCTTTCTTCATTATACGCTGGGATTAGTATTGTTATTTTATCCGGCATACCCCAATAATTGATTTTTGGCCTTTTAAACTTTGGTTTAAAGGGTTTCCTGTGTTTCCCGGGGCGAGTTGGGTTTTCAGTATAAAGCAGTACCGCCGATTCATCTGCGGGTCTTTCAGACCACGCAAGTATTCTCTGCGGTTCAATAAGTTTACTTTGTTTCAGCCCGCGCTTCTTCTCCTTGCTTCCACTTATTTGCGCTTCTTCTTCGCCTTGCCTTTCGCATTTTCCCTTTTTCCGGCTTTCCTTTTCGCGGTGCCCTGCGAAGCAATCTTCTTAAGCAGGGGCGCGTATTTCCTGAAAAGCGCTTCGAGGCCCTGCTGGCCGGAAGAAGCACCCTGGTCCACGGAGGCGTTATGCTGCGGGCCGAACGAAACCCTGCTGGTGACCGCCTTTGCAAGTTCCGTCAGTTCCATGGGGAAAAATATTTTCGAGCTCTGGCCCTCACCCAGTTTTTCAAGCGCCTTTACATAATAGTAAGCTAGCGCCTTGTCGCTCAGTTGCCCCGCGGCTTCCCTCACCGCGTCGATTTCGGCCTTGTGCGCTTCCGCGGATTCCATGCGCGCGAGCTTCCTCTGCGCGGCGACTTCCTGCTCATGCCTCGCTTCCTGCACAGATTTCGGGGGGGTTACTTCGGTGATTGTGGCATTCTCGATGGAGATGCCCCACTTTGTGGAAATCTCGGCGAGCTGCACCTTGAGGTAATCGCTGAGTGATTCGACATTGGTTATGAGTTCATCGAGGGTCTTTGTCCCGGCCTGGTTCCTTATGAGGCCTATGACGAAAAGCTCCGTGCCTTTCAGGTAATCATCCACCTCGGTCACGCTGTTTATGACTGACTGCCGGTCCTTGTTTACCTTGAGATAAATCACTGCGTCAACCCTGACCTCAATGTTGTCCTTCGTGATGACCTCCTGGGGAGGGACATCAAGGGTCTTTGTCCTTAGGTCCACGAGTTTGTAATTCTCGAAAGGCGAAACAAGGAAAGCCCAGCCCGGACCCGCAACGCGGTTGACCTTCCCGAACCTGAAAATCACGGCGCGTTCATATTCGCTGAGCATGAGGAGGTAATTGTAGCGCCTGACAAGAAACAAAATGGCCGCAAGCACAACCAGCAAAGGCAGGGCCGAGGCAAACTCGGAAGAGAACTTAAGCACCACAATCACTGCAAGGGCGACAAGAAGCACAACGCCAATGAAAACCTTTTCCTTGAAATCGCTTTCTGCCATAGCCAAACCAACGCGGAAAAAACCCTTGCTGAAAACCACGGCCGATGGCCGCAATCCCCGCCAAATGCCCTGCCATGACGGGAGAAATACTTATATTAATGGGATATTAACCAATATAAATACGTTATTCATTTTGCCGGAACGCCTGGTTCAATGACTCGGTGGCCTTGCCGTATCCGGTTGTCTTGTTGCCTGGTGTCGGAATGAAGGAAAAGGAAAGCCTGCTCGTTGTTTCGGTTGACAGGGACAACGACCTCGGCAAGAAAACGGGAGTACAGGGCCCGGTAATCGGCAGGAAGGCCTGCATCGGCGCGGCAGTGAAGCTTGCAATAGCCGACCCGAGCGAATCAGATGCCAACAGCATGTTCGGCGCCGTGAAAAAATACGACGAGGTTTCAAAGGAAACCAATGCGGAAGTCGCATTCCTGACGGGGGTAGGCAAAAGCTATTTCGAATCCGACAGGAAAATCAGCCAGCAGCTCGATGCAGTGCTTGAACATTTCCCCGCAACGGGGTTCGTGCTCGTCACTGACGGTGCAGAGGATGACGAGGTGATGCCCCTGCTGCAGGCACGCGGCCCGGTTGTTTCAAAGGAAACGATAGTGGTTTCGCAGGCAAGCGAAGTCGAGGGCCTTTATTTCACGCTCAAGAACGCCCTTAACGACCCTGACATCGCAAGGACTTTCATACTCGTGCCCGGCCTTGTCATATTCATATGGGGCGTGCTGTCGACAATAGGGATGGAGAAACTCTTCTTCCAGAGCATGCTCCTCATAATAGGCACATACATGGTGCTGAAAGGCACGGGTCTCGAGGCAAGGATAGCGGGAGCAGTTGAATCCGTAACCAGCAGCATTTCCCTTCAGCGCGTGAGCCTGCCTTTCTACATAATGACGATTGTTTTCTTCCTCATAGGGATATTTGCAGCTTACCAGGAGGGCAACAACAGTGCAATGAGTGTTGTATCGAGGGTTTCCGAGGCAATCGGCCAGATGCTGCTGTTCCTGATGCTGACCGCGATATCGTTTGCGGTTGGAAAGGGCATCGACACTGTGCAGCTCAAGAAAGCATACTACCTCAGGAGATATTTCCTCTCAGGCGCCGCGGTGTTCGTGCTCTGGCTCATCCTCGACTCTGCGAGACAGGTGCTGGCGGCTGCGCCGTATGCCGGCCTCGAATGGTTTGCAGTCCGCGCCTTGGCCGCAATAGCGACCGGGTATGCGGCATACAGGTTCTCGCACGTGCTTGACCTCAGGAAAAAGATAACAAAAATACTCATCGGCCTGCCGGTTTACGGCAAGGATGGCAAGTGGCTCGGCGTGGTGGAAACGATAAGCAAGCAGGAGATAGAATACAGGGACAAGCAGACAGCCAAGACGGAGAAGCTGCCAAAAGGCAAGTTCCTTCTCAGCGAAGGGAAAATAGTTTTGGTGTGACCACCAGCCCATAAAAGAAAAAGATTTGCCGCCATATTTTGGATAATTGGCTTCCGGCATTCAAGAAATAGTTGCCTTTTTTCCGGGCAGCGCGACTTCGCCCAGCTCTATTTTGATTATTTTCCTCAGGCTCGCGAGGAGCTTCGCCTTCTTCTCGCTAGGCTCGAAGGCAACCTCAAATACATCTGAAATTGCGGTTGCGGGAATTATCCTTATCCTCTTTGCCTGCTCATCGGTAAGGACGATGTCGCCGACATTGGATTTTGGCACAATGACTTCCCTGAAGCCTGCCTCTATGGCCGCGAGCACCTTTGCCGTGACACCGCCGACTGGAAGCACCTCGCCGCGCACGCTCAGAGAGCCGGTCATTGCGAGATTTTGCTTCACGGGAATCTGCTCCAAGGCCGAAACCACCGCGGTGGCAACGCTCACGGAAGCCGAATCCCCCTCTACCCCGGAGTAGGACTGGAGGAACTGTATGTGCAGGTCGTGCCTCGAAATGTCCTTGCCTGAAAGCTTCTTTATGAGCGCGGAAACGTTCTGCACGGCTTCCTTCGCAATCTCCCCGAGCTTGCCCGTTGCAATCAGCTTGCCCTCTGAGCTTGACTGTGAAGGCGCAACCTCGGCCTCAATCGGCATTATTAGGCCGGCCTCGCCTTCAGCCATCACCGCAAGGCCGTTGACCCTGCCGACAGCGGTGCCTTCATGCAAATAAACATCATAGTCCTTCTTTTCCTCAATCATCTTGTGCACAATCTGCTGCTCCAGGGTCTTGGCGCTCATCTTCGCTTCAAGCACATCCTCGCGCAGCACAAGGTCATTGCCTTTCTCGCGTGAAATGTCCCCCGCCGCGCGGACAAGGCCGCCCAAATCGCGGAGCTTGAGGGTGAGCTTATTTTTCCTGCCCGCGCGCTTCCTCGCCTCGAAAATTATCTGCTGCAATGCATCTGCGCTGAAACCAGGAATCTTGCCGTCGTTCTTCACTTCCTGCGCAACGAACTGCACAATCTTCGCCCTGTTCTCCTCAGTGTCATCCATGTCAATGTTCATGTAAATCTCATAGCCATAACCGCGTATCCTGCTCCGCATCGCGGGATGCACTTTCTCGAGGTCCTCATAGTTGCCCGCGCACACAAGGACAAAATCGCACGGAATCGGGTCTGTGCGTGTCATCGCGCCTGAACTCATCTCGCTCTGGCCAGTGATTGAATACTTCTTCTCCTGCATCGCGGTCAAAAGCTCCTGCTGCGATTTCGGGGAAAGCGTGGCAATCTCATCAACAAACAAAACCCCGCCCGAGGCGCGGTGAATCATTCCCGGCTCGACCCTCAAGTGCGGAGGGGTGCCGAGGCCGCCTGACTGGAGCGGATCATGCCTCACGTCCCCGAGCAAGGCCCCTGCGCGCGCGCCTGTGCCGTCAAAGAACGGGGCGATTTTTTTGCCTGAATTGTTTACAAGGAGCTTTGGGGTCACGACCCCGCCGCGCACCCTCATCTGCGCGCCTATGACAAAGCCGAAGAGGAGGATTGCACCCATTATCATTGTCGCTGCGTAAACAACATCGGGAATGTACTTCATTGCCCAGAGTATGTAACTCAGCAGGAACCATCCTGCGGGCAGTATTATTCCCATGAGGCGGAGGTTGTCGTCCTGTGCCTTCCCCTCCATGCGGGACTGCTCTATGACCTTCTGGCCCTCGCCAGCCTTCGCAACCTTCACAAGCGGCGTGTTCGGATCGTCATCGTTCGGGTAAATCAAAATGTCCTGCAGCTTCTGCAATGGCATTATCTCCGCCATCGCCTTTGCGAGCATTGATTTTCCTGTCCCTGGAAGGCCTACAAGCAGCACGTTCCTGCGCTGGATTGCGGCCTTGCGGATGAGCTCGACGGCCTTTTCCTGGCCGACAATCTGGTCGACAAGGAGCTTCGGCACCTCGACTTCCTTTGTCGAAGAGGCCTTGAGGAGGTCTTTCCGGGGCATAAGGAGAACATACTCCAACAAAGTAATTAAAGGCTTTGGTGCGAGGCTGCATCGCAAAAAAATAGGGAGCCAAGGACGGCTTTGCACACTATAAAAATGCAACAGGGCAATCTGCCCAGGGCGACTGAACGCAGGAAATTTCAGTTATAAACTCTACCTTGCAGGAATTAATCGATGGCGGAAAAAATCAGGATTGTTTTCCTCGGCACGAGCGCGAGCGTGCCCACAAAGGAGCGCAACCTAAGCAGCATAGCCATCCGCTTCAATGGCGAGTGGCTCCTGTTCGACTGCCCGGAAGGCACGCAGAGGCAGATGGTAAAGGCGGGCGTTAGCTACCTCAAAATCAACCACGTCTTCATCTCGCACTTCCACGCGGACCACTTTTTGGGACTTGGCGGGATGCTCGCCACAATGAACATACACGGAAGGGACTGGGCAATCAACATCCACGGCCCAAGGGGCATAAAGGAAAAGGTGGCGATGTCAATGGAGCTCGCGATGCTCAAGCCAGGCTTCGAGGTGAAGTGCCACGAAGTGAAGAAAGGAGTTGTGCTGAAGGGCGATAAATTCCAGGTGGATGCTTTCCCATTGAAGCACGAGGCGGAGTGCTGGGGTTATAATTTCACTGAAGAGGGGAAGCCCGGGGAGTTCAACCGAGAAAAGGCAATGGCTCTCGGAATTCCTGTCGGCCCGCTGTTCAGCGACCTGCAAAAGGGGAAAAGCGTAAAGCTCGGGGCTAAAATAATAAACCCGGAAGACGTGATGGATTATTCCAAGGCTGTGAAAGGCAAGAAAATCTCGATGGTGTTCGATACCCTGGCCTCGAAATCATACCTCGGGGCGATAGAAGGGGCGGATGTGCTTGTGCACGAAGCCTCGTTCCTTGACGAGCGGCAGGACCGCGCAGAGGAAACAATGCACTCAACCGCCCTGCAGGCCGGAAAAATAGCGCAGCAGGCAGGGGCAAAGAAACTCGTGCTCTTCCACCTCAGCGCGAGGCACAAGGACAGGGAAAAATTCGAGAACGAGGCACGCAAGGAATTCAACGATGTCACGGTCGCGGAAGACCTGATGGAAATGGAGCTCTAAGGGTCTCGCCAGCCAAAATTTCAATGATAACGAAAGAAAGCAGGTAATTAAATGAAAATCCATTTTGGCAAAATTAAGCCTAAAAAGTCCAGAAGTGCAATGGCAGCGATAGGGGAAGGCAGGTTTAGAACAGCGAGAATACTCTCCGACAACACGGTCGAAAAGGCACACAAAACAGAATATGTCAAGGACTATGGATTTTTCCAGATAGAATTTCCAGTCAAACCATACATTCGCGTAAAATATGGGGTGCGAGACCTGAATCTGCTTGAAGCTAAAAATTACAACCAATTTTTTGCAAATGCACCAAGCGCTTTAGAGCAATGTTTCCCTAAAGTGCTCGGGATTAAAGGTGAAGGAACAAAAAGCACACTTAGGATGGAATTAGTAATAGACTTTGATGGAAAAAAATCCATGCCATTGAGTGCCCATACAAAAATTAAGGACACTGTTTTTTGGAAAAAATATGATGAACTTATAACATTTCTTTCCACAAATAAGATTCCTCTAATGGACTTACGGGCAGAAAACATAATGGTAAAAAGAATAGGCGAAACAGAATCAATCCCGGCGATGGTAGATTACAAATGTGTAACGGGCAGAATGTATCCTTTCCAGCCAAGTACATGGTTCCTTAAAGGCGCACTGGGTAAAATGCTCCGAAGAGCAGAAAGAATAAGAAAGCAATACGCCTGACAGCGAACGTCTAATGGCCACCTTATATCCCCAAATGCGGAAGCCGACATAAGTCGCCGCGGGAGCACATTATTTATTCCCTTATTCCATTAATTGTTCTGGTTTTTTATGCAGGGCGTTGTAATCGCGGCGGGCAGGGGCATGAGGCTGAGGCCGATTACTGACAAAATCCCGAAGTGCATGTTCGAGCTGAAGGGCAGGCCGATGCTGGAGCATGTCCTTGACAGGCTAATCGCTGCAAACGCGAATGAAATCCTCCTCGTGGTAGGATACAAGCGCGAAGTGATAGAGGACCACTTCGGCCCGGAATACGGGAAGGCGAAGCTCAGGTATTTCGTGCAGGAGCAGGCGAAAGGCACGAGCCACGCGCTCAGCCTTGTAGAGGATTATGTGCGGGACATGTTCATACTCACAAACTCGGATGTGCTGGCTGAAACAAAATACTACAAAATGCTGGGCGACATAGGCGAGTACAAGAAGGCGGATGCGATAATGCTCAGCCGCACTGTCCATGACCCGTGGCGCTTCGGCGTGCTGAAGGCACAGGGCAATTCGGTGCTCGACATTGTCGAAAAGCCCATGCCGGGGGAAGAGCCAAGCAACCTGGTGAATGCGGGTATATACGGATTCGAGAAAAGCATCTTCGAAGCCGTGAGGGAAACCCCTCTATCAGCCAGGAACGAGTATGAGCTCGTGGATTCGCTCAAGATTTTCATGGCAAAGAAAAACAGGGTAGAGCACAGGCTCATCGAGGGCCCGTGCATCGATATAGAGCACTTCCATGATGTAGAGGAAGCGAACGAGCTGGATGAAAGCGAATTCCCGAAGTGAATATTGGAGGCAATTCCACTACACTATACCCCCAGCCATGAAAGCCCAAAGGAGTCTAGCATCATGCCCCTTCTGTATTGAACGTTTCGCCCGGCTTGAGCACAACCGGGATGGTTTTCAGCACGCTCTTCTCTATGCGCTCCTTGAAATCGTTGGGGTCCGCGAGGATGCTCGTGAATGAATTGTAATGCATAGGGATGACATACTTCGGCTTCATTGTCTTGGTCGCGCGCACCGCGTCAATCACGTCCATAGTGGAGCTGCCGCCAATCGG